>PWMZ01000001.1 GCA_003559065.1 Candidatus Nealsoniibacteriota bacterium | reverse complement strand
TTTAACAGCTACTGACGATGTTGGTTCTTGCCAGATAAAAAGAGAAATCAATATTGGCAGAAGATCTCCGGGATGGGAAGAAGTTACCCCTTGACAAAAAAGATAAAAAGAAGATAATGGATTTACTAGTATGAAATATTTAAATTACAATCATAGTTTCGAATATAATTCTGTAACTAGAAGTGGTTTTTTCTTTGCAGTTAGGGGAGGTTGAGAACAAATTAAAGATTTGTAATCTAACTCCCCCTCTCTTAAAAGGGGGAGTTTTTAATAATATGGACAGATTTTATTTCACCAAAGAAGGTTTGAAAGAAATAGAGAAAGAAAAAGAAATACTTTCAAAACTTAAAAAACAAAAATTAAAAGGTGACCAACCTGAGATTTTGCATTCTCAAGAAATTAACGCTGAATATTTAACCTATATGGAAGATATTGATTTATTGGAAGTTAAACTAAGAGATTTGAACTACGTTTTGAAACACGCCGAATTGATTAAACCTCCCGCTAAAAACGAACAGAATAAAGTTGTTTTGGGGGCCAAGATTGTTTTAGAATCAGCCGAAGAAAAGAATTATTTCCAATTAGTTGATACTTTTGAGGCCGACCCCATGAAAGGAAAAGTATCTATTGATTCTTCTGTTGGGAAAACATTATTGGGTTGTCAAAAAGGACAAGAAGTTGTTTTAGCTAATTTGGGTAAAAAGTATAAGATAAGAAAAATTAGTTATCACCATTTAGCTTGATTTTTTTAACTTTTTATGTTAGGGTTAAAATAATGATTGTCCGTTGCAGAACGGACATTTTAATTAAACAAATATATGGATATAAAAAATTTCAATTTAGCTTTAGATCAAATAGCCGAAGAAAAAGGTATTTCTACGGAACAGGTAAAAGAAAGCATTGAAACGGCTATTGCTGCCGCTTATAAAAAAGATTATGGCCAGAAAGGTCAAAATATTAGATGTAAACTTGATTTTAAAACAGGAGAGTTTAAATTTTGGCAGGTAAAAACAGTAGTGTCGGAAGACATGGTTTATAAAGAAGATGAAGAAAAAGACGAAGAGAAAGTAAGATTTAATCCCGAAAGGCACATCATGTTAGAAGAAGTCAAAAAAGACAATCCTGGAATTGAGGAGGGAGAAGAAATAGAAACAGAACTAGAAAGCAAAGAAGATTACCGTCGAATTGCCGCTCAAACGGCTAAGCAGGTGATTTTGCAAAAAATTAGAGAGGCGGAAAGAAACACTATTTTCCAAGAATACAAGAGGAAAGAAGGAGAAATTGTTTCCGGAGCCCTTCAAAGAATTGAACACAATCATATTTATGTTGATTTAGGTAAAACATTCGCCATTCTTCCCAAAGAAGAGCAAGTTTACGGTGAGTTTTATAAACCTGGTCAGAGATTAAAGTTTTTTCTTTTAAAAGTGGAAGAAGGGTCTAAAGGACCTAATATTGTTTTATCTCGAGCTCATCCTAAATTAGTTTCTAAGCTTTTTGAATTGGAAGTACCGGAAATTGGGCAAGAAATAGTGGAAATTAAAGCTATCGCCAGAGCTCCAGGAGCAAAAACAAAGATTGCCGTTTCTTCTTCGGATGAAAATATTGATCCTATTGGTAGTGCTGTGGGACAAAAGGGAACTCGTGTTTCCGCTGTTATTAGAGAACTGGGAGGGGAAAAAATAGATATTGTTGAATATTCAGAAAATCCGGAAGAGTTTATTGCCAATTCTCTTTCACCGGCAAAAGTACTAGAAGTTAAAATATCATCTGATAATAAGGCCGTTTGTCTTCTTCCTAAAGACCAGCTTTCTTTAGCGATCGGAAGAGATGGTCAAAACGTAAGGTTAGCCGCCAAGCTTACCGGTTGGAATATTGATGTCCAAGAGGTAGAGAGTGGAGAAGAAGAGGATGAAGAAATTGAAGAAAAAACAGAAGAAAAAGAAAGTAAAAAAGACGCCAGCGAAGAAGCTGACCAGAAAGAAGAAAAAAATAAAGAAGACGTTGACGAAAAAGTTGATCAAAAAAAAGAAGAAGAGACAGAAGAAGACGCCGACGAAAAGGTTGATCAAAAAAAAGAGAAATAAAATAAATAATTTATGTTAAAAAAAACCAATAAACTTTCAAAGTCAGAACTAGAACTAGAATTTGAAATAAAAGCAGAAGAATTTAACACTTTTGTCGAAAAAGCACTTCAAGAACTAAGTAAAGAGCTTGAAGTTAAAGGTTTCAGGAAAGGGAATGTCCCCAAAGAAATAGCTAAAGAGCATATTAAAAAAGAGGCCGTGCTTTCTTTAGCGGCGGAAAAAGCAGCTCAAAAAGAATATAGTCAATACGTTTTAGAAAACGAAATAGAACCTATCTCTGCTCCAGAACTAAATGTTTTAAAGCTAGCTGAAGGCAATAACTTTGTTTTTAAAATCAAAGTTGCTCTTTTACCTGTTTTAGAACTTCCTGATTATAAAAAGATAGCTAAAAAAGTAGAAAAAAAATCAGTTGAAGTCAAAGATTCAGAGGTAAAACAAACATTAGAATGGCTGCAAAAAAAGAGAGCTAAAAGATCTAATAAAGAAGGAGAAGCCGAAAAAAAAGATTTGGTGGAGATTGAATATTGGTCTGAACCGACCGGAGAGCAAAAAGACGCCTTTTTGCTTGGAGAAGGTAGATTAATGCCTGGTTTTGAAGATGTTATTATCGGGATGAAAGCAGGAGAAGAAAAAAAAGATGTTAAAATTAAAGTGCCTCAAGATCATCCAACTAAAGAAATTGCCGGGAAAGAAATAACCTTTAAAATTAAAGTTAATTCTGTCTCTAAAATGGAAATTCCTGAATTAAACGACGAATTTGCTAAAAATATAGGACAATTTGAAAGCTTACAAGCTTTGAAAGACAATATTAAGCAAGGAATTAAGCAAGAAAAAGAGCAAGGGGAGAAACAAAGAAAAAGAGGGGAAATTTTAGAAAAAATAGCGGAAGAAACTAGGGGAGAAATTTCAAAAATATTGATAGAAAAAGAACGTGAAACTTTACTCAGTAATATGAAAAAACAAATAAAAGAAAGAATGAACCTTTCTTTTGAGGATTATTTGAAACAAGTCAAAAAAACTGAAAAAGAAGTTTTTGATTCTTTAGAAAAAGAAGCAGAAAAAAGAGTAAAAGAGTTTTTAATTTTAAAACAAATGGCCGAAAAAGAAAAAATTGAACCAACCGAAAAAGAGATTAAAGAGGAGACCGATAAATTTCTAAAAAAATATCAGAACGCCCAAGAAGCAGAAAAAGATATTGACTCAGAAAAGCTTAAGGTATATACTAAAGAAACGGTAAAGAACGAAAAAATTCTTCAATTATTAGAAAACTTATGAATTTAATTCCAACAGTTTTAGAAAAAACACATCATGGGGAAAGAGCTTATGATATTTATTCTAGGCTTTTAAAAGAAAGAATAGTTTTTTTAGTTGGTCCCATCACTGATAATGTGGCCAATTCAGTAATAGCTCAAATGCTTTTTTTAGCAAGTAAAGACTCTAAAAAAGATATTCAGTTATATATTAATACCCCCGGAGGATCAGTCACCGCTGGTTTAGCAGTTTACGATACTATGCAGTATGTAGAGTCTCCGATAGCTACCATTTGTTTTGGTATGGCTGCTTCTATGGGTGCAGTTTTATTAGCTGCCGGAGAAAAAAAGAAAAGGTTTGCCTTACCTAACGCGGAGATAATGTTACATCAAGTAGCCGGAGGAGCAACTGGCCAGGCAATAGAGATAGAAATTACCGCTAAACAAATAATGAAAATTAAGAATAAGTTAAATAAGATTATTTCTCAATCTACCGGCCAGAATTTAAAAAAAGTAGAGAAAGATACTGACAGAGATTTTTATCTTTCGGCCGATGATGCTAGAAAGTATGGAATTATTGACGAGATAATCAAGACGAAAAATAAATGAATAAAATAAACACATATGGAACAAATAATATTATTAATCCTATCAGGGGTGGTGGTTTTGACTGTGGGTTCAATCTTAGGTTATTACACCAGACAATCAATTGCCAGGAGAAAATCAGATGTAATAGAAACCAGGCTTAAAAATAAGGTTAATCAGGTCAAAAAAGAAGTTGAAGAAATTAGGAAAAGAGCTCAAGAAAAATCTGATCAATTAATAGAAAAAGCCAATAAAGAAGTAGAGACACAAAGAAGGGAGATTTTTCAAGCAGAAAAGCTCTTGATGAAAAAAGAAAATCTTCTGAACGAGAAATATACCGATATTGAAGAAAAAGAAAAAGAAATTACTGCTAGAACAGAAAAACTTAAAAAAGTAAAAGAAAGTTTGGAGATTCTTCAAAAAGAAGAAGAACAAAAACTTGAAAAAATAGCTGGCCTTTCTAAAGAAGAAGCCAAAAAAGAATTAATTGATAAGCTCGAAAAAGAAAATCAGCAAGAAATTTTAGAAAGAATAAGAAAGCTAGAAGCGAATGGTTTTGAAAAATACCAAGAAAGAGCTAAAGAAATTTTAACTCAAGCAATTCAAAAATTAGCTTTATCTCAATCTCAAGAGATAACAACAACCACTGTTTCTCTTCCTTCAGATGAAATTAAAGGAAGGATTATTGGCAAAGAAGGGAGAAACATTAAAACTCTAGAAAAACTCACCGGAGTAGAAATTATTGTTGACGACACCCCGGAAGCTGTTGTTATTTCTGGTTTTGATCCAGTAAGAAGACATGTGGCCAAATATGCTTTGGAAAAATTAATCAGAGATGGCAGAATTCAACCGGCCAGAATTGAAAAAACGGTCCAAGAGGCGGAAGAACAAGTTTTATCCCAAATAAAGCAAGCCGGAGAAAAAGCGGTTTATGATTTAGGTATCATTGATTTTGACCCTAAATTGGTTCAGCTTCTAGGTCGTTTGTACTTTAGAACAAGTTATGGCCAAAACGCCCTTATGCACTCTTTAGAAGTGGCTTACTTATCCGGAGCCTTAGCGGCTGAGTTAGGTTTAGACGTTAAAACAGCTCAAAAAGCTGGTTTACTTCATGATATTGGCAAAGCGGTAGATCATCAAATTGAAGGGTCTCATGTTGATATCGGTTTGAAAATTTTAGAAAAGTTTAATATGCCAGAAAAGATAAAAGAAGCGATGAAATCTCACCATGAAGAATATCCTTATAGTAGTTTAGAATCAGTTATAGTTCAAACAGCTGATCAAATATCAGGCGCTAGACCGGGAGCTAGAAAAGATAACCTGGAAAACTACATGAAAAGATTGGAAGAATTGGAGGGGGTGGCTACTTCTTTTTCCGGCATAGAAAAAGCCTATGCTATTCAAGCAGGGAGAGAACTGAGGGTTTTTGTTAACGCGAGAGAAATAGATGATTATGAATTAAAAAAAATTGCTAAAGAAATAGCTGCTCGGGTTCAAGAGGAATTAAGATATCCGGGAGAAATAAAGGTTTTAGTTATTAGAGAAAACAGAGTGGTAGAATATGCCAGATAAAAAAAGTTTTATTGTGGAGCGGGTGATGGGAATCGAACCCACGTTATCAGGTTGGAAACCTGGGGTTTTACCATTAAACTACACCCGCGTATATTTATCGGGGTACTCGGATTCGAACCGAGACTAAATCCTCCCAAAGGACTCGTGCTACCGTTACACTATACCCCGAATACTTTATCTTAGCTTAATTTTGACTCTTGGTCAATATTTTAAAAAATGTTATAATACCGAAAGTATGAAGAAAAAGGATTTACGTATTATTAAAGGTTGTAAAGATTTAGGGGTTCCTTTTTGGCAATGCCCCCAGTTTCTTTTTCTTTTAATGGGTATTGTTATTGGCCTAAGTTCCCTTTTAGTTTATTTTTTGGGTACAAGATATATCCAAAACTATTATGTTATAGCTTTAATAGCAATAGGGACAAATCTTTTCTTATTTGTTCTCTCTTTTTTTATTACTCAAAATTTTGAAAAAGCCATAGAAAGCTCCAGAATGAAAACTGAACTAACCAATATTATAATTCATCAGATAAGGTCTCCTTTGACTAGTTTGAGATGGTCTCTTGAGTCTTTAGATATAAAAGAAGATGTTTTAAATAAAAATTTAAAAAGAATGGCCGAATTAACCGATGACCTATTAATGGTTACTAAAATAGAGGAAAAAGATTTTGCTTTACAAAAAAAAGAGTTTTTTTTAAATGAGTTAGTAGAAGAGGTATTGAAAAATTTTTCTCTTCGAAATTTCAAAACCGACTTTAAAGAAGTAAGAGTTAAAGCCGATTACAATCAAGTCCGCCTAGTAATAGAAAATTTAATAGATAACGCTATTAGGTATTGCTCTCAAGGAAATATTAAAATTAAAGTTTATCAAAAAAATAATCAAGCTATATTTGAAATAAAGGACGAAGGAGTAGGAATTCCCGAAAGAGATCAAAAGCATATCTTTGAAAAATTTTTCAGATCAGACAATACTTTAAAAAATAAAACTAAAGGCTCCGGTCTGGGCCTTTATATCGTTAAAAAAATAATAGAGAAACATAAAGGTAAAATTTGGTTCCAGTCAGAAGAAGGGAAAGGAACTACTTTTTACTTTTCAATTTAACATGAAAAAAATATTACTTATTGAAGATGATTTGTCTTTACAAAAAGCATTTGTTGATTTTTTAAAAAAGGAAAACTATCAAGTTTTAACTGCTAACGATGGTTTAAAAGGGTTAGAGATAGCTAAAGAAGAAAAACCTAATGTGATTTTTCTTGACTTAATCTTACCCAAGATGAAAGGCCTTTCTGTTTTAGAAAAAATAAAAGAGGATGAGTTAACAAAAGATATTCCGGTTATTATTTTAACCAACCTAGAGGACCCAGAAGGGATAGAAAAAGCAATTGAAAAAGGGGCCACTGCTTACCTAATTAAAAAAGATTATTCTTTAAAAGAATTGCTAGAAAAAATTAAAGAAAACTTATAATGATAGTTGAGCAAAAAAGATTAAAAGCTTTTTTAGAAGATTCAGATCTGATTGAAAAGAAAGATTTAGAAAAAGCTTGGGAAGAAAGCCAAAAACAAAAAAAGTTATTTGAAGATTTTTTGCTTTCTCGGGGACTTATTAAAGAAGAAGAGCTTATTAAGTTAAAGGCCTATATTTTAGGGATTCCTTTTGTTAACTTAGAAAAAGAGAAAATTTCTTCAGATGTTTTGAAGATTATTCCTGAATCTATTGCTAAAAATCATAATATTATTGCTTTTAGAAAACAAAACAATTCTCTGGAAGTAGCCATGTTAAATCCAGAGGACTTAAAAACAATTGAATTTATTAAAAAGAAAGCTAATCTGAAAATTGTTCCAAGACTAACTAACCAGGCCTCTATTAGATCAGCTCTTTTGCAATATCATAAAAGCTTAGAGGCGGAGTTCGGAGATATTATTAAAAAAGACGCTAAATCTTTAAAAGTAGTTCAAGAAAAAGAAAGCAAAAAAGATCTTAAAAAGATGGCCGAGGATGTGCCGATTGTTAGAATTGTTGATACTTTAATCAAACATGCTATTTTACAAAAAGCTTCTGATATTCATATTGAACCAGCAGAAAAAGAAGTATTAGTTCGTTACCGAATAGATGGTATTTTAAGGCAAGCAATGGTTTTGCCCAAAAAAGTTAAAGATGGGATTGTTGCCAGGATTAAAATTTTAGCCGATTTAAAACTTGATGAACATCGCCTTCCTCAGGACGGTCGATTCAAGGTTGATTTAGAGTCGACTAAATATGCTATTAGAGTTTCTGTTTTACCTGTTTTCGATGGCGAAAAAATTGTTATGAGACTTTTAGCCGAAGAGACAGAGAGTTTAGGGCTAGAGGACTTAGGATTAAGAGCAAATGCTCTGGAAACAGTTCAACACAGTATTAAAAAGTCCAGCGGTATGGTTTTAGTTACCGGCCCCACCGGTTCTGGGAAAACGACGACTTTGTACACAATATTAGAAATGTTGAATACCTTTGAAGTTAATATTTCTACTATTGAAGACCCAATCGAATATCAAGTTCCAAGGATAAACCAAACTCAAGTAAACAGCAAAATAGGCTTTACTTTTGCCAATGGGCTGAGAGCCTTAGTGAGGCAAGACCCTGATATTATTATGATAGGAGAGATTAGAGATGAAGAAACCGCCTCTTTGGGCATTAATGCCGCTTTAACCGGTCATTTAGTCTTGTCTACTCTGCACACTACTAGCGCGGCTGGTAGTCTTTCCCGTTTAGCAGATATGAAAGTAGAACCTTTCTTAGCGGCTTCTACTTTGAAAGTAATAATTGCCCAAAGACTAGTAAGGAAACTTTCTGGTACTAAAGAATATAAGTTAAGTGAAGATGAAATTGAAAATTTAAGTAATTATTGTGACCTAGAGAAAATTACTCAGATGCTGCAGAAAGAAAGAATACTTAAAGAAAACCAATCATTGAAGGACGCAACTTTTTTCAAGCCGGAAGCTTCCCGAGAAAGTGAAGATGGCTATAAAGGAAGAATAGGTATTTTTGAAGTTTTAAATATTACCGAATCCATGAAAGAGTTAATTGTCCAGAATGCCTCGGAAAAAGTTATCCAAGATAGAGCGGAAAAGGAAGGAATGAGAACAATGATAGAAGATGGGTTCTTAAAGGCCGCCCAAGGGTTAACCACTATCGAAGAAATTTTAAGAGTTATTACGGAATAATGCCACGTTTTTTCTATAAAGCAAAAAATGATAAAGGAAAGACAGAAGCAGGAACCTTAGAGGTCGCTGACGAGAGAGCTTTAGCTAAAACCCTTAAAGAACAGGGGAGGTTTTTGATTTGGGCAGAACCGGAAGAGAAAGCTTTGAAGAAAAAAGTTAAGATTGCCTCCTATTTTAAAAGAATTTCTTTGGTTGATAAGATAATGTTTACTAGAAATCTTCAGGTGATGGTTTCAGCCGGAGTTCCCATTCCTAAAGCTTTGGATATTTTAACTAGCCAAGCTGAATCGCAAAAGTTTAAGAAAATAATTCAAGACCTTAAAAATAGTATTGTTAAAGGAGAAAAACTTTCCTTTGCTTTAAAAAAACATCCCTCTGTTTTTCCGAGCCTTTTTTCTAATATGATTTTAGCCGGCGAAGAAAGCGGGTCAATGGTAGATTCTTTAGCTGTTTTGACTGAACAAATGGAAAAAGAATATGATCTAAAAAACAAGATAAAAGGAGCCTTAATTTATCCTATTATTATAGTTTCTGCTATGCTAGGGATTGGAAGTTTAATGATGATTATGGTTATCCCCATGATTGCCGATACCTTTGAGCAGTTAGAGGTAGATTTGCCTCTAACTACTAGAATTATTATCGCCGTTGGCGTGTTTTTTGCTAATTATTGGTATCTTTTTTTTCTTTTCTTAGTTGTTTTTGTTTTAACATTAAGAGCTGTTTTTAAAACGAAGAAAGGAAAAAGTGTCAAAGATAAACTTCTATTAAAGACCCCTATCATTTCAGGTTTAATAAAAAAAATTAATTTGGCTTATTTTTGTCGAACGTTAAGTTCCTTAATTGCTAGCGGAGTTTCTATGGTGAAAGCCTTAGATCTAGTTTCTTTATCCATTAACAACGTTTTTTACAAAGAAGCAATCCAAAAAAGTAAAAAAGAAATCCAAAAAGGAACAAAATTAGCCGAATCTTTAGATAGAAATGATGACATTTTCCCTATTTTGGTAGTTCAAATGATTCAAGTAGGAGAAGAAACGGGAGAAACCGTCTCCTTGTTAAGAAAATTAGCTGAATTTTATGAAGAAGAATCGGCTAATATAACTAAAAACATGTCTACTTTAATAGAGCCGGTTTTAATGTTAATAATTGGAGCAGCTGTTGCTTTTTTTGCCGTTTCCATTATTCAACCAATATACTCTATGCTCGGAGCAATATGAAAAAAGGTTTTACTTTATTGGAAATTTTAATTGTTATAGCTATTTTTTTGATTATGTTGACAATTGCCTTTTCTTTTCCCGAAAAAAAAGAAAGCAAGGATATTGTTTTTCAACTTTTGAATGAAGCAAGAATAAATTCTTTGGCGGGTTTTCAAGACAGTTCCTGGGGAGTTAAAGTAACCGAAAAAAAAGTCGTTTTATTTAAAGGAGAATCATATGAAGAAAGAAATATTAATTTTGATGAGGAATATCATATTAATTCTAACCAAGAAGGAGAGTTTATTTTCGAAAAAATTACCGGGTTTACTGAGCCGGGAGAAATTTTAGATGTTTATATTAATAAATTTGGCTTGATTTCCTTTACCGAAAAAGATGGAACAGCAAGAGAAAATATAGATTCTCGAAGGGTACTTGTTTATTACGACAGAATTATTGACGATAATGAAAAGATTATTTTAAACGACGAAGAGTTTTTAATAAAAGATTATTTTAAAAATGATAATATTTCTTTGAAACACGAAGATTTGCTAATAGAAACTTTAAAATTTAATAATCCTAATACCGTTTTTTTTATCAAAAGAGACAGAAGAATTCACCAAGATCCTTTAACAATTTTTTTGGAAGGAGACCAAAATTATATTATTGAATATTCTCAAGAAGGAGAAACCAATTATCAATCTTTATTTGTTGAAAAAATAAAATGGGAATAAAAAAAGCTTTTTCCACTTTAGAAATTTTAGTTAGTTTATCAATTTTAGTTATTTTAATTACCATGAGCTTTTCTTTTATTTTTTTAAGCATCAAGCAAATTATTTTTTATCAAAGACTTATTCAAGCAAATTATTTGGCCCAAGAGGGGCAAGAAATAGCCAGGTACTTTAGACAGGAGAAAGAGGAAGAAATAAACGGTTTTTCGAGATCTATTATCTTTGAAGAGGTTTACAGAGACGGAAACAATAATATTGCTTTGGAAGGGTTTTTAGATGAAGAAACTAAAAAAGTAGTTGTTATGGTTTCTTTTGATAATCATCAAATAGAATTAATAAATTACTTAACTAACTGGTATGAACAATAAATCTTTTACCCTAATAGAAGCTTTAATATATATATTTGTTTTTTCTTTAATCTTGGTTTTAACAGTCTCTTTTTTAGTCTGGATTTTTAATTATAATTTGCAAGCAAGAGAAAGAACAGACAGATTACTAAATAGCAATGCTAGTTTAAATTTTATAGTCGAAAAAATTAGGCTTTCAGATAGTATCTATTATCCGACAACCTCGGAATCTCAACTTTCTTTAGATATAAATGACTCTTATATTGACTTTTATTTTTGCCAGGAAATGCTTTGTTTTAAAGAGGAACTTAAAGAACCAATTGTTTTAAACTCCAATATTGATTATTTAAAATTCCAGCTTATTGAAAAAGAAGGGGTAATAATTGAATTAAATGAGTTAACCACCACTATTTTTTTACGATGAAAAAAGGATTTGCCGCCATATTTATAGTTATAATAGTTTTCGTCATTATCTTTACTTTGTTTTCTGTTTTTTTGTTTAGACAAAAATTAGGGTTTTTAAATAACCTTCATAATTCTTTTCAAGCCTATTATTTAGCCGAATCAGGAATTGAAGATGCTTTATTAAGAATTAAAAATAATCCTTCTTTGAGTGATTTTTCCTATGCCTTTGAAACGGAGAAAGGAATTGTTGAAGTTGATATTTCTGAAAATATTGGAGGAGTTTTAAATATTATTTCTAAAGGAGAGTTTTTAGATACTACTCAAAGAATAAGAGTTAGATACCAAATTGATTCAGAAAATATCTCTTTTCATTATGGTGCCCAAGCAGGAGAAGGAGGAATTAGTATGGGTAACAATAGTATTATCGAAGGAAATGTTTTTTCTAATGGAGATATTATAGCGAAAACAGGAAGTGTTGATGTTACCGATAGTGTAATAGCAAAAACCATTGACAATATTAATATTGGTCAAGATGCTATGGCCTATAATTGTTTAAACGCTGAAATTATCGGTAATTTATTTTTTGTTGATCAGCAATCTTGTCAGGTGGAAGGAAACATTGAACAAATAGAAGGAATAGAACCTAAAGATTTTCCTATTTCAGAAGAAATAATTGAAAGATGGGTAAAAGAAGCTAAGGCGGGAGAAGTTATTGATCGGGACTATCTGGTTGAAGGTATCGAATCTTTTGGTCCAGCCCATATCAAGGGAGACTTAGAATTAAGCAATAACTCAACCTTGAGAATGGAAGGAACTGTTTTGGTTTCTGGAGATTTATTAGTAAGAAATAATTCTGTTTTAGAGTTGGATCAAGATTATTATCAAGATTTAAGTGGGGTCATAATTGTTGAAGGGGAGAGCCAAATAAGGCCGGGTGGTATTTTGAGAGGGTCGGGACAACAATCAAGCTATTTAATGCTCCTTTCTCTTAATAAGTCTTTGGAAAAAGCCATTCAAATTGACAATACTTCAGACGGTGGGATTTTTTATGCTCCTTATGGAACGATTTTATTGAAACAAAGAATAATAGCAAGAGAAGTAACCGCTTATAAAATTATTTTAGAACAAAATGCCGAAATATCTTATGAAATAGGATTAGAAAATCTTTTTTTCTCTTCGGGAGCTGGTGGAGGATGGTCGGTTTTAAGTTGGGAAAAAATAAAATAAAATGTTATAATAGTTGCATGTTAGATTATTTAACTTTAAAACCAGAAGCTTTCGGCTTAGAAATATCAGGATCTCATTTAAGAATTATTAAGCTGAGAAGGAAGGGGCTAGTTTCTTGGGGAGAAGAAAGACTAGAACCAGGCACCATAAAAAATGGAGAGCTAAGAAATGAAAAAAATTTCTTATTTAGCCTAGAAAAACTTTTGAAAAATATTGAAGGAAACCCTCTAAAAACTAATTATGCCGTAGTTTCTTTAGAAGAAGAAAGGGCTTTTCTTCAAACGATTACTTTGCCGCAGGTAGAAAAAGAGTATTTAACTAAAGCTGTTTTTTATGAGGCAGAAAATTACATTCCTTTGAAAAAAGAAGAATCTTGTATGGATTTTGAGGTTATTTCTCCAAAAGAGGTTTTAGTAGCCGCCTATCCAAAAGATATTGTTTTGCCCTATTTATCTTGTTTAAAAAAAACAGGGTTAAGACCAAAAGCCCTAGAAACAGAATCTCAAGCCATTGCCAGAGCTTTAATTAAAAATAATGGAGATTATTTAATTGTTGATGCTAAAGAAGAAAAAATTGTTATTTTAATCTACTCACAAGGAACAATCAGATTTACTTCTACCTTAGAAGAAAAGTTTTTATTAAAAGAAATTAAAAAATGTTTTGTTTATTGTCAAAGCAAAAAGCCTAAGATTATTTTAAACAGAGGCACCTTTTTAAAAGAAAAATTGATTTCTTTGGGTTGTTCAGTCCAAAATTCTGACCCCTGGGCTAACGTTTTTGCCGATAGAATGAAAAAAATACCTGAGATTGATTTTGAACAGTCTTTGAATTATTCCGTCGCCATTGGATTGGCTTTAAGGGGTATGAAAAAATATGATTAATTTACTTCCTGATTCTGAAAAAAAAGAGTTAATAAAAATTGAAAAAGAAAAAATTCAAATTATTATTTTGGTTTTACTAAACTTTTTCTTAATTTGTTTGATTTTGTTGTCTTTGTTTTTAAATATTTATTTTAACTCCCAGCTGAGAACAAAACAAAGTTTGATTGAAAGTTTAAAAGAATTTGAAAAAGACAAAGAATTTGAAAAAGAAATAGAAGAAATAAACGAAGAATTAGTAAAGATTAATAATTTTTTTCAAGAAAAAGTCTATTATTCCGAAGTTTTAAAAGAAATTATTGAAGCTTTACCGAAAGACGCTCATTTGGATCGTTTTTCTTTTTCCGAAAATAAGGCTTCTTTGGACGGTTTTATTCTTTCTAGAGAAGACCTTTTAATTTTTCAAGAAAGACTACAAGAGAGATTCCAAGAAGTAAACTTTCCTCCTTTAAATTGGGTAGAAAGGAAGAATATTAATTTTTTTGTAACCTTTTTAATATGAAAAAAAGCAAGTTAATTTTAGTTTTAGTTTTAATCGTTTTAATAATTATTCTTATAATCACTGTTTTAAGATTTAATAAATTCTTTTCTGAGATTGAAGAGATAAAAATAGAAGCCATGACCCTTCAAGAAAGATCAGACAATATTTCTGAATTTAGAGAAAAAGAAGGAGAAATAAAAGAAAAAATGAAAAAAATACAAGAAAGATTTATTGATCTTAAAACACCAATAGAATTTATCGGCTTTCTAGAAGAAAAAGCAGAAGAAAACAATCTTTTATTTCAAATTTCCCCTCAGCCGGCCGGGAGTAATGATTGGCCGTCTTTAAGATTGCAGATTACTTTAAAGGGTAATTTTTTAGAATTTACCAATTTTTTGCAAGAATTAGAAAGGGCCCCTTTCTTTTTGGAAATTCTTAATTTGACTGTTTTTGAGGAGAAAGAACTCATTCAAGAAATAGAAGCCTCTTTATTAATTAAAGTTTTTGGAAAATAATGAAAAAAATAATATTTATTTTAGATAAAGGTTTAATCTTTTTGTTCTTAACTCTTTTTTTAATTTCTTTGCTTTTTCCTCTTTATTTTTTTTCTCAATATGAAAAAACAGAAAAAAAAGAAGAAGGAATTTCTTTAAACGAGAAAGAGTATCAACTATTTTTAAAAAACCTAGAAGAAAAAGAATTTATTGATTTTGAAGAAAGTCCCTTCGAAAATTTGATTAATGAGGATTTTTAAGTATAATCTAATTAGGCCCTCGTAGCTTAACCGGATAAAGCAATTCCCTTCTAAGGAAAAGAGTGCAGGTTCGAGTCCTGCCGAGGGCACCAATATCAAACTTTCGGACTTTTCCCCTATAAATCTCCTTTCTTTTAGAATTTTTTTAGGGAACACTCAAAAAGAAAATTGTAAAGGAAGCTTTTTGCGAGGTTGCTACCGTAGCATTAGCGGAGGGTATGATTTCGTTTTGATTCGCGACTGCGTTGGGCGTTATGCTCAAAATATGTTTGAACAAAGTCGCATAATTCCACTAGTAAGGAATTTGCAAGTAACTTGTTGTCGTTTCATCTCATTTGATGAGCAAATTGAACGGAAAATTGAGCGAGAAAATCTTTTACTTAGTAATCAGACTTTATAGCGTAGTTTAATTAAGCAAAGCGCCGTGCTGTGGGAAGTTCGCCGGTATTCCCTTTTTATGTTTTTTCTGCTAACATGAGATAATGGTCATAATTACCTGTAAAGTATGTGAAAAAAAGTTTAAAGGAAAAAATTGGCACTTGAAGCGAGGTTGGGGTAAGTGTTGTTCTAAAAAATGTCGAGATGAATCTTTCAAAAAGGGTAAGTTTGTTAATTGTGACACATGCGGAAAAAAGATTTGGAGGACGCCAAAGCATTTCAGGTACTCAAAGAGTGGTAAATTTTTTTGCAATAAGTCGTGTCAGGCCTTATGGCGGAATAAGGTTTATTCCGGCTCAAGCCATGCTCTTTGGATTGATGGTTCTAGTACATATAGAAAGAAAATGCTAGAGAGCGGTCGGCCTGCTATGTGCAAGTTATGTAAGAAAAAAGATCGAAGGGTTTTACAGGTTCATCATAAAGATGGTAATGACCAGAATTATGAAATTGATAATTTAATATGGCTTTGCGTAAATTGCCATCATTTAGTGCATTGTCATGATGTGTTATTGAATTAAAATATGCCTACTGTTTTTTGTAAAATTTGCGGAAAAGATTTTTATACAAAGCCAAATTGGCTCAAAAAAGGACATGGGAAGTATTGTTCTCGGAAATGTCAATATAAAGCCCAAAGGAAAGGAAGATTTGTTAATTGTTATAGGTGCGGCAAAACGATTTGGAGACAGCCGCGTTTTTTAAAACATTCTAAAACGTTCTTTTGTACTAAAGATTGCATGATGAAGTGGAGAAATCTACTCCAACGAGGACCTGATCATCCTAATTGGATAGACGGAAAATATATAGACTATAAGGCATTACTTATTAGAATGGGCGTTGAAGTATCTTGTAGGCGATGCGGCTGTAAAGATAAAAGGATAATATTAGTTCATCATCTGGATGGCGATAGGTCTAACAATCAATTTTCAAATTTAATTTTTTTGTGTTATAATTGTCATTACTTAATCCATAATCATAAAAAAACCTTAAAATCTTTGAAATAAAAAAAGTACAAATAATATGGCGGTCGTAGCTTAATCGGTAAAGCGCCTCGCTGTGGCCGAGGAGATTTGCGGGTTCGAGCCCCGTCGATCGCCCATTTTTATCTCTCCTTGAGATTAACTTTAAGGTTGATTACCTTGCCGCTTCTTAGTATTTTTAGATTTATTTTTTCAACCGGTTTTATTTTTTTCAAGATGGACGATAGAGGATTATCAATAGTTATTTTTTCTTTTTTGGCCTCTAAAATAATATCGAACTCTTTGATGCCGGCTTTTTCGGCGGCTGAACCTTTTATAATAGCTGACTCTCCTAAAGTTTCTCTGACGACAAAAGCCCCATGATTTACCGGTAATTTGTTTTTTTTAGCTATTTCTTCGGTAATAAGAATATATTTTACCCCCAAAAAAGGAACAATTAGTTTTCCATGTTTTTTTACTTCTTGAAGGTCTTTTTTAGCGTATTTAATAGGAATAGCAAAACCTATATTTTGAGCCTTCATTACTGTAGCGGTATTGATACCGATAGCTTTTCCTTCCATGTCTACTAAGGGTCCGCCTGAATTTCCTGGATTAATAGCAGCATCAGTTTGAATTAAGCCTCTCAGTCTTTCTGCTTGTTTGGTAATGCTGTTGGTAGCTTGAATATATCTGGAAAGACCGGAAACAATACCGGAGCTTAAGGTATCATGGAACTCTCCCAAGGCATTACCGATAGCAACTACTTCTTGGCCTAGTTCTGCTTGATAATTAGCCAAAGAAAGATAGGGGAAATTGTTTCCTTTTATTTTCAAAATAGCTAAATCGTTAATTTTATCTCTGGCTAAAACTTCAGCCGGGAATATTTCTCCCGGTTCTATAATAACCGAGTATTCAGCTTCTGTGTCTTCAACAATATGATAGCAAGTTAAAACATAACCGTCCTTAGAGACAATAAACCCGGATCCTCCTCCTATTTTAGTTAATTCTTTGTTTCCTTTTTTAATTTTAGGTAAAGGAGAATTATTTTCTCCATAAGGGAAAAGGTAGTATCCTTCTACTTTTGGCAGATCTTTAGAAACAACAATAGTAATTACCGCTGGGCACACTTTTTTGGCTACCGATATAATTGGTGAATTTTTCATATAGCTCATTATAATCTTTTTCTTGATTTCAATCAAATGTTTTGTTAGTCTTAAGATAGCCCCCGTAGTTCAACGGACAGAACAAGAGACTCCTAAGCTTTAGATGTAGGTTCGACTCCTGCCGGGGGCATAGCAATTGACAAAAACCTCTAAATTTTTTAAGATACTCTTGAGGGGGTAGGAATACAAAAAAGTATTTCCGAAGGACAACAGGGTTTTAATAAAGGAGGTTTAAGGGTATCCTTGAGTTGTCCAGCTCAATATTAATAATTAAACCGAGTTTATCAATCCTGTCCCTCTCATTAAAGACAACCTTTTTTAAGGTTGTTTTTAATTTTCGTTATGATATATTATAAGAAAGGTCTTAATTAATAAAAATATGAAACCAAAGATAATAGGAGAAGTAGTTCACTATTTTCCTAAACCTAAGGTAGCTGTTATTAAACTAAAAAGCTCTTTGGCTGTCGGAGATGAAATTAGAATTGAAGGAGGAAAAGATACTGATTTTACTCAAGAAGTAAAATCAATGGAAGTTGATCATGAAAAGATTAAAAAAGCCAAAAAAGGGCAGGAAGTAGGCTTAAAGGTAAAGGAAAAAGTGAGAGAAGGTTATAAAGTTTATAAAGAATAGGAAAATGATTAAATTTTTGAACATTATAACGGTGGTGGTTTTTGTTGTTATTCTTTTCGCTTATTTTTTTCTAAGAGTCGTTCCTGATTTTTTACCTTAATAAAAAAACACCCCTAGTTGAAGGGGTGTTTTTTTGTTATCTAAAAGCCTTCGTCATCTTCTACATCTTCATCGTCTTCTATTTCTTCGTCATCTTCTACATCTTCATCATCTTCCATTTCTTCATCATCTTCTACAGGGACATCATCTTCTATTTCGTCTTCGTCTTGGGCAAAAAATTGATGATTTTTTTGATATAACATATTTTTTTTAAAAATTATTTTTTTCGACCTTTTTCCTTTTGCCCCTTAATTGTATTCATTAATAAACACTTGTCAAGAGTG
>PWMZ01000049.1 GCA_003559065.1 Candidatus Nealsoniibacteriota bacterium | reverse complement strand
TATATCTTCAACCTTTAGGCCAGCTAAATAAGCTGGGGAATCTTTTTCCACTCCGATAATTTGCACTTTGGAGTCTACAACAAGAACATTGTCGGCGACTACCGTTGGCATTCCTAAATTAGCCATAATAGTCAAAAGAACAAAAGCGACCAACCAAAAACTAATAACCCCGGCAGCAACAATTAAAAATCTTTGCCAAATAGGTTTTTCGCTAAAACTACGAGGATCTTTCACTTTGTCGTCTTCTCCCAAAATTTTGACAAAAGCACCAATCGGCAACAAGTTTAAAGAATAAATGGTCTCCCCTATTTTTTTACCAAAAATTCTCGGAGGAATTCCAATACCGAATTCTTCTACCTTAACCCCAAACTTTTTGGCCACTAAAAAGTGACCCAATTCATGGATAACGATTAACAAAACAATACTTAATATGACTATTAGAATTCCTGTTATCATCTTTAATTATTCATTATTTCTTCTTTTTTGTTTCCAGCCAGCTCATCTACCTTTTTATTATACTCGTCAACTATTTCTTGTAATTCGTCTTTGGCTTTAAATTTATCATCCTCGGTAATTTCTTTTTCTTTAAATTTTTCCTGGATTTCTTTCCAAATTTCTTCTCGCCACTTTTTAATAGTCACCCTGGTTTCTTCTTTTTTGTTAGCCAGGTTCCTAACTATTTTTTCTCGATATTCTTGACTCAAAGTAGGAAAATTAACTCTAATTAAATCTTTTTCGGCCACCGGAGAACCCCCGATATCTGCTTTTAGCAAAGCATTAATAATTCCATCACTGTAAGAGTCGTCCCAAGGTTGAATAACAATTTTTCTTGGCTCGGGAACTGAAATAGCAGCTAATTGTTTCAAGGGTAATTTTTCCCCAAAACAATCAACCATGATATCTTCTACTAAAGCAGGTGTTGTTCTTCCAGCATGAATTTTAGCTAACTCGCTTTTGAAAAAGTTAATGGCTTTTTCAAGCTCTGGCTTAACCTTTTCGACAATTTTTTTGTACTCAGACATATATTTTATTTTAATTTAATTAATAATAGTTCTGTTGCTAATTTTTTATTAACGTTAGTTCTTTCAACCAAAGAACTAATTTTTTGTAAGTTTTTAATATTATTTTTTATTTTTGAATAATCTTTTCCCTCCTGACAATATTTTAAAAACATTTTCCTTAGATAAAAAAGCCAAACAAAAAATATTTCTTCCAAATTTTTCTGAGAAATGCTTTTAGCTTCCTTAAATCTATCTTTCATTAAAGAACTCCTTATTCTTTCAAAATCCTTAACATTTTTCTCGTATTCTTGAATTTTTTCGGGCTCCAAAGACAATCTTATCGCTCGACCAGGTCGATTTAAAGATAAAGAAACAATTCTCTCGTTTTTAATATAATCTTTAATCTTTTCATTTTTAACGGGGAAAAACTTTATTTGTTGGACTCTTGATAAAACTGTCGGTAACAATAATTCGGGATATTCAGTAACTAGAATAAAAATGGTATTTTTTCTGGGTTCTTCTAGTATTTTTAAAAAACAGTTCTGACTGTTTTTGTTCATTAAATGAGCTTTATCAACAATGGTTATCTTAATAGAATCGGTTGACAAAAACATTCTTCTTTTAATCTCCCTTATTTGAGAGATTTTAATCTCCGAATCTTCCTCCAAAAGAATAAAGTCAGAACTAGTCTTTTTCTCTATTGCTAAACACTCGGGACATTTATGACAAGGTTCTTTTTGGGAACATTTTAAAAATTTCGCAAACTCAATGGCTACTTTCTTTTTTCCCAAACTTTCTTGGCCAGAAAACAACAAGGCATGATACTTGTTTTTTTGAGTTAAAATTTGCCATTGTTTTTTGTGTCCAATAATCATTTTTTACTCATTATACTTTTTTTATAAGCTTCTAGGTTTTCTAAAACTACCCCTGTTCCTTTAGCCACACACAACAAGGGGTCTTCCGCTAAAAAACAAGGGACCCCGGTAACCTTGGTAATTAGTTGATCAAAGTTTTTCAAAAGAGCTCCTCCTCCCGTTAAAACCATCCCTTTATCCATAATATCAGCCGACAACTCTGGTGGTGTTTCTCTTAAAACAGTTTTTATTGTCTGGGTAATTTCTTCCAAATTTTCTATTATTGCCTCCGCTACCTCGTTAGAATTAATGGTAATGTTTTTGGGTAAGCCGGAAACCAAGTCTCTGCCCCTAATCTCTATTTCTTCCGGTTTTTTCTCAATAGTAGCTGAACCAACTTTAGTTTTTACTTCCTCGGCTGTTTGCTCTCCAATAGCTAGGTTATACTTGTTTTTAATATATTTAGAAATAGAATAATCTATCTTGTCTCCGGCTACTCTTAAAGAACGGCTAGTAACCACACCCCCTAAAGAAATTACCGCCATTTCAGCCGTTCCTCCTCCTAAATCTACCACCATGTGACCAGTGCAAGAGTTAATAGGGATGCCGGCTCCGATGGCGGCTAAAACGGGCTCTTTGGCCACGTAAACGGCTTTAGCACCCGCCATGGTACCAGCCTCAATAACTGCCCTTTTTTCCGTAGAAGTAATGCCAGCAGGGACTCCTACTAAAAGCTCTGGTTTAAAAAACTTAAACCATGTCCCAGTTTTTTCAATAAAATATCTGATCATAGCTTCAGTCACCCGATAGTCAGCAATAACCCCGTCTTTTAAAGGACGATAAACTTTTATTGTATCGGGGGTTCTGCCGGTCATTTCTTTAGCTTCTTTTCCCACCGCTAAAATCCTATTATCCATACTAACAGCCACTACTGAAGGTTCGTTTATAATAATCCCTTTTTGAGGAATAAAAACAACTGAATTACAGGTGCCCAAATCTATTCCTATTTTTTTTACAAACATATTATTATTTTCTTTTAATATTAGCTCCTAATGAAGAAAGTCTTTCTTCTATTTTTTCATAACCTCGGTCAATTTGTTCAATATTGTGAATAATCGTTTCTCCTTTAGCTACCAAGCCAGCAATTAAAAAAGCGGCTCCGGCTCTTAAGTCCATACTAGGCATTTCTATTCCTCTCAAAGGAGTAGGACCGTTAATAATGGCTCGATGGGGATCACAAAAAACAATATCAGCTCCCATTTTGTTAAGCTGTTCCAAGTACTTAAGTCTTCCTTCGTATAAAGGGTCATGAATTAAAGTTGGCCCTTTGTTTTGAGTGGCTAAAACTCCTAATTCAGGCTGTAAATCGGTGCTAATTCCCGGGTAAGGTAAACTCTGGACTTTATCTATTCTCAATCTATTAGAAGGTAAAACTTTAATGGTTTTTTTGTTAACTATCTTAAAATCAGCCCCAAAGTCTTTTATTCTTTTTAAAAATAATTGTAAAAAAGCTAAATTAGCTTGTTTAATAGTTACTTTCCCTTTAGTAGCTAAGGTAGCCACAATAAAGGTCCCCGTTTCAATAGGATCGGAAGAAATAGTGTGCTTAAATCCTTTTAATTTTTTCTTTCCCTTTATTTCAAAAGAATGAAAGCCAAACCTAATGCGACTTCCCATTTTTTCTAAAACTTGGGCTAGTTCTTGATTAGCATAATCTTGGTCGGCAATACCAACTACAACTTTTTTTTGCAAGGCAGAAAATAAAAGAACATTTTCTGTTCCGGTAACACTGAATTCTTTCAAAGTCACCTCTTTTTCTTTCAAGTTTTCAAAAGAAAAATCAAACATATTATTCTTTTTCACTTTCACTCCCAACTGAGAAAAAGCATCGGTATGAGTGTCAATGGACCTGGCTCCAATTAAACAGCCACCGGGAAAGGGCATTTTTATCTTTTTAAATCTAGCTAAAAGAGGACCGATTAACAAAACAGACCCTCTAAACTTAGCTACCAAGTCAAAAGGTATCTTGTAAGGATCAATCTTATCGCAAGTAATTTTTACTTTCCTTTTTCCTAACCATTCCACTTTAGCTCCCAATGACCTTAAAATATCGATCATTTTTAAAGCATCACTTATCAAAGGAAGATTATTGATTACACAGGGATCTTTGGTTAAAAGAGTAGCTGCTAAAATAGGAAAGGTGGAGTTTTTAGCTCCCCTAATTTTAACTTCTCCTTCCAAAGGAGCTCCTCCTTTAATAATAAACTGCTCATTCATATAGTTTCATCTTAATAGAAAACAACAAAATTATCAAGTTTTCAAATATCGCTTTCTTTTGCTTTGAGGAAACTTTTCAATACTGTAGCGAAGCATCACTCTGGGCATTTTCAAGTAATGTTTTTTTAAAAAATTTTCTAATAATTTTTCATCTTTTTTACCCACCTCTCTCAACATCCAGCCAACCGCTTTTTGAACTAAATCCTCTTTATCTTTTAAAAGAATTTCAGCTATTTTAAGGGTGTCTTTGAAATAATCTTTTTTAATAAAAAAGTGGGTAGAAACAATTGCTATTCTTCTTTCCCAAAGATTTTCAGATTCAGCTAATTTGTAAAGAACGTCTTTTCTTTTTTCAAACAAATAATCCCCTACTATTTTTTCAGCTGACAAATCAACCAAATCCCAATTATTAATATATTGAGTGTTTTTCAAATACAATTGAAAAATTTCTTTCTTCTTTTCTTGATATTTTTCAACCATTAACAAAAGAGCTAAAAACCTTTCTTCATGGATTGAAGACTTTAACAAAAAAAGGGTATCTTTTTCTTTTAGCTCATGATACTTTTTAGCTATCTTTCTTAACTCGGGTACACTAACTCCTATTAAGTTTTCCTTCTTTTTGAAAAAAAGCTGCCATTTTTTAGCTTTCTCAGGGTCAGCTTTTTCTCTTAATTCCTTTTTTATTTTTTTAATCATTCTTGGTCTTGAATAAACCTTTTGATAGAACGATCATAGGTTTTTTCTGTCTCGGCAGAAAAGTAGCAAGCTGGTAATTGATCTTTTTCTCGATGATGATCAATACACTGGCAACAAATCCCCTTTCTTGGACAAGAAGGAGAAGTACAAGGACAATTTTTTAGGTTTTTCTCTTTTTGACATTCCATATTTTAATTTTTTTATCTTAAGTTACATCTCAAAGTAAGCTTCT
>PWMZ01000034.1 GCA_003559065.1 Candidatus Nealsoniibacteriota bacterium | reverse complement strand
TTTGTGCCGCGGGTGGGAGTCGAACCCACACGGGAAAAAATCCCAAGGGATTTTAAGTCCCTTATGTCTACCATTCCATCACCGCGGCTTGGAGGCCAGGGCGGGATTTGCACCCGCGTATGAGGGTTTTGCAGACCCTTGCCTTGCTACTTGGCTACCTGGCCCTACTTCTTTTTTAATGTTTCTATTGTTTCCTCTATTTTAGCAGCTTTTTCAACTTCGGTTTCTTTTTCAAATATTATCTTAGGAACAGGTCTTATTCTCATTCTTTTATTTAATGATTGTTGTAGAAAATAAATACTTCTGTTCAAAAAATTAAACACTTTTTCCTCTTCTTTTTTAGGGTAAACAGAAACATAGGTTTTTACTTGGATTAGATTTGAGGAAGTGTCTACTTTAGTCACCGTCACTAAAACATCGGCAAAATCCAACTCTTGAGAAATAATTTTTCCTATTTCTCTTTTTAACAGCTCGTTTATTTTTTTAACTCTTATTTGATCAGTCAAAGTTCTTTTTTTACCTTTTCTTCGGTATATAATTTTAAAACATCTCCTTCTTTTATTTCTACATCACTTTCTAATAACAAACCGCATTGCGAACCCTTAGAGATATTATCTGCTTCCCTTTTGTTTTGCTGAAGGGTGTTTATCTTTCCCTTGCCAATTTCTTCTTCTTTTCTGGTAACACTGGCCTTGGCCCCTCTTCCGGCTACTCCTTGGATAACCTTCCCTCCAATAATTTGCCGACTTTTTTCTCTTTTAAAGACTTTTAAAATTTTAATTTTACCAATCACTGATTTCACCACTTCCGGTTCTAACATTTTCTTCAAAACATTTTCTACTGCTTCTTTAAGTTCATAAACAACGTCAAATTTTAATATTTTTATCCCTTCTCTCCTAGCTAATTCTTGAACCTTCTTATTGGCTTTAGTTTTAAAACATAAAATTTTAGCATTAGTAGTTTTAGCTTTTCTGATATCTGACTCATTCACTTGACCCGGTTCCGCTTTTAAAATACAAGTCTTTACTTTTTCTTGAGGGATTTGGTCTATCATATGAGTAATAGCTTCCAATGATCCTAAAACATCCGTTTTAATAATCAAAGGTAGGGTGTTTTTTCCATCAGCTAAATCAACCTCTTTTTTTTCTTCCTCTTCTATTTTTTCTTTTGCTTCTTTCAAAGAATGATAAGCCTTAAATATTTCTCCTGCTTTGGGTGGATTTTCAAACCCCAAAACAGCTACTGGGTCGGAAGGAAGAGCTTTTTTAATCGGTTTCCCTTGAAAATCTTCCAAACCCTTCGCTTTTCCAAAAGCAAATTTAGTTGCTAGAAAATCTCCCTGTTTTAAGGTTCCTTTTCGGACTATCAAGGTAGCTATCGGGCCTTTGTTATTGTCAAGATGTGATTCTATTATTATTCCTTCGGCCAAACAGTTAGTTTCTGTTTTTAAGTTTTCCATTTCAGTTAACAAAAGAATAATTTCTAAAAGATGATCTATTCCTTTTTTTTCGGTAGCAGAAACTTCAACGAAAGGAATTTTTCCTCCTGACCCCTCAAGATAAATTTCTCTTTCCGCTAATTGTCTTTTAACTTTTTCTATGTCCGCTTCCGGTTTATCTACCTTGTTAATAGCTACAACAAAGGGGATATTGTTTTCTTGAATATTTTTAATAGCTTCTTTGGTTTGATCTTTAATTCCTTCTTCGGCCGCTATTACTAAGACGGCAATATCGGCGGCACAGGCTCCTCTTTTTCTCATAGCACAAAAAGCTTCGTGCCCCGGAGTATCAATAAAGGTAATTTCTTTCCCGTGTTCTTCAATTTTATAGGCCCCGATATGTTGGGTAATCCCGCCTGACTCTTTAGAAGTTATTCTTAAATCTTTAATCGCCTCTAAAATAGAGGACTTCCCATGATCAACATGACCTAAAACTACTACTACTGGTATTTTTATTTTTTCTGACATAATTTTATTGCTTTTCCTTCTTCCTCAGACAGAGTATGGTCTGAAGAATTATTTTTAATTGGTTTAGCATAAACCCTGTTTCCTTCCCTGGCATAAATGCTGGTGATGACAAAACCATCTTTTTTTTCGTCCAAAACAGCTAGAGAAAAACTCTGGTTACCTCCTATTTCAGAAAAAGGATTATATCTTACTATCCCTACTTGTTGAATAAAGGACTTTTTTTCTTTGGTTAGTTTTTCTACCTTAGAACTCAAAAAACTAACTTCTTCTCTTAAACTTTCTATTTCTCTCAAAAGCTCTTTCGGGCTTTTTTCTTTTTTCTTTTTAAATAACATATTATATCTTATATGAATTTCATTTTTTTTCAACTAAAAAGTGTTTTCATTCCCATGTGTTCATAAGCGGCCTTGGTTACCATTCTCCCTTGAGGAGTTCTTTTAAGAAAGCCTAACTGCATTAAATAAGGTTCGTAAACATCCAAAATAGTGTCTTGATCTTCCAAAGTAGCAGCTGCTAAAGATTGAATGCCTACCGGACCACCGTTAAACTTTTCTATAATTGTTTTTAATATTTTTCTGTCTTCGGTTTCTAACCCTACTTTATCAATTTTCAAAATTTCCAAGGTTTTTTCAGCCGTTTCTTTACTTATTATCCCGTCTTCTTCAACCTGGGCAAAATCTCTTGCTCTTTTTAAAAGTCTGTTAGCGACTCTGGGAGTAAATCTGGCACATTTAGCTAAAACTTTTATTGCCTCTTGATCTATCTTTATATCTAATAAAGAGGCGGACTGTTTAATTATTTCTTCAATATCTTTTTGTAAATAGTATTCTAGTTGAAAGGTTCCGCCAAACCTGTTTCTTAAAGGGGCACTTAATAAAGACATTTTAGTAGTCGCTCCGACAAAGGTAAACCTGGGAATATTAATGTCTATTGTTCTGGCCATTGGTCCTTTGCCTATTATTAGATTTAATCTAAATTCTTCTAAGACCGGATAAATTATTTCTTCACAAGATCTACTCAGACGATGAATCTCATCAACAAAGAGAACGTCTCCTAAAGAAAGATTTGTTAAAATAGCGGCCAAGTCTCCTATTTTTTGTAAAGAGGGAGCGGAAACTATTTTAATATCAGACTGCATTTCTTTGGCGATTAAATAAGCAAGGGTAGTTTTTCCTAATCCGCTTTGCCCGTAAAGCAAAAGATGTTCACAGCAAGGTTCTTTCCTTTGGAGAGCCGCTTTAATTATGATTTTAAGATTTCTCTTGACGTTTTCTTGGCCGACATATTCTTTCCATTTTTTCGGTCGCAAGGTAGCATCAAGAACCTTATCATTTTCGTTTTTTTTGAGGGGGCTTGACAAGTTTTCCATAAAAGTATAAAATGGGGATGATAAACTAGTTTTGAGGCTGGGGTGTCTGGGGTTTTTTTTGAAGGATGGTTTGGCTTCGGCGAAATCTCTCCCGGAAAAAGCTCTGATTTTTAAGTTCCAACACTTCAAATGGCTCCCCAGCCTCAGCACTAGTTCAATTAACTACTCTCTCAATTTCTTCTAAGGTTGTTAAACCTTCTAAAATTTTAATTAAGCCATCTTTTCTCATTAAAACCATTCCTTTTTTAATCGCTAAGTCTTGCATTTCCGTCATAGAGGGTTCCTGTAAAATGAATTTTTCCATTTCTCCATCTACTAAAAAGGTTTCGTAAATACCTACTCTTCCTTTATATCCGGTAGAGTTACATTTTTTGCAACCAATTGCTTTGGGAATTTTGGTCTTTTTATCTAACTTGGGAATTTCAATTGATAAGTTAGCTAACTCTTTTTTAAACAATTCTAACTCCTCCGAAGAAACAGTTTTTAATTTAGTACAGTTTTTGCAAACTCTTCTGGGTAGCCTTTGAGCTACTACCATATTTAAAGCCGGGGCAATCGAAACCGGCTTAACCCCTAAATCAATCAACCTGGCTACTGCTCCGGCAGCGTCGTTAGTATGTAAGGTAGAAAAAACCAAGTGGCCAGTTAAGGCAGCTTGAATAGCTATTTCGGCTGTTTCTAAGTCTCTAATCTCTCCTACAAGAATAACATCGGGGTCTTGTCTCATTAAGGCCCTTAAACCGTTGGCGAAAGTATATCCTTTGGCCGGGTCAACCTGGGTTTGAGAAAGGCCTTCGAGATGATATTCTACTGGATCTTCAATAGTGATTATTTTAACATCAGGATTGTTAATTTTTTTTAAAACAGCATATAAGGTGGTTGTTTTACCAGATCCGGTAGGACCGGTAACAATTATCATACCGTTGGGTTTTTTAATTTCTTTGTTAAAAGATTCTTCCAAGTGCCCACTTAACCCTAACTCTTTAATGGTGATTAGGTTTTGAGGATTTAAAATTCTTAAAACGAAGGTTTCCCCGTTTTCAGCTGGAAGAGAAGAAGATCTAATTTCAATTATTAGGTCTTCCATGACGATAGAAAACCTTCCATCTTGTGGCTTATTCTCAACATTAAGTTTTAATCTAGACAAAACTTTTATTCTAGAAGATAATGATTTGTAATTTTTAAAATTAAAGATAAAAACATCCTGTAAAATACCGTCTAGCCTAAACCTTAGCTTTGCTCGCTCTTCTTCTGGCTCAAGGTGAATATCGGATACGCCTAAAATAATGGCTCCCATTAAAATAATTTCAAAAAGCTCACTGGTGCTTTTTTCTAAAGAAGCAGAAATTTTCTCTTTTAGCTTTTCGAGATTTTCTATTTCTTTTTTTAAGGTTTTAACGGTTGTTCGGGAAATCTGTACTTCCCCTATGTTTTTTTTATCATTCATAAATATTTATCTTTATGCTATATTATATAGAAGTAATAGTCAAATGAAAATTTTATCCAAAAGTCCAACGGAAACCAAAAATTTCGGTAAAAAAATCGCTAAGAACCCTCCAAAGGTTTTAGCTTTAAAAGGTGATCTAGGTGCCGGAAAAACAACTTTTTTAAAAGGATATGCCGAAAAGCTGGGGGTAAAAGAAAAAATTTTAAGCCCGACCTTTTTAATTTTAAAAAAGTTTCCGATTGAAAAGAACTATTTTGTTCATATCGATTGCTATAGGATCAAAGATTCTAGGGAAATTTTAGGCCTAGACTTCAAAAAAATGCTTAAAAAAAATTTAATTGCCATTGAGTGGCCCGAAAGAATAAAAGATATTTTACCAAAAGATACTTTGTTCTTAAATTTTAAAATTATCGATAAAAATAAAAGAGAAATCACCATTAAATGAAAAAAGCCATTATCATAGATGCCAACGCCGTATTACACAAAGCCTTCCATGCTTTGCCTCCTTTGAAAAACAAAGAGGGAAAAGAGACAGGCGCTATTTACGGTTTTCTGCTCTTATTTTTTAAAACCCTGAAAGAATTAAAACCTGATTTTATCATCGCTACCTTTGATTATCCTGCCCCTACTTTTAGACATAAAAAATATAAGCAATACAAGGCCCAGAGAAAAAAAGCACCCCAGGCACTTTATGATCAAATTAAAGAAGCTAAAGAAATGCTTAGAGAAATTAAAATAAAAGTATTGGAAAAAAAGGGCTATGAAGCTGATGATATTTTAGGAACCATAGCTAATTTTTTAAATAAAAAAAATATAGAAACAATTATCGTCAGCGGAGACCTCGATATGTTACAGTTGGTAAACAAAAAAACCAAAGCCTATATTCTAAAAAAAGGAGTCAAACAAGCTGTCTTATACGACCCGGAAGAGGTAGAAAAAAAATATCAAGGATTAAAGCCAAAACAATTAGTTGACTTTAGGGCTTTAAAAGGAGACCCTTCGGATAATATACCGGGAGTTAGCGGGGTTGGAGAGAAAACTGCCATTAAGCTTTTAAAGAAACACCGTTCTTTAGAAAGTTTGATGAAAAAAGGGATGGTCAAAGAAAAAAAGAAAGCCCTCTTGTCTAAAGAATTGGCAGAAATAAAAAAGGATGTTACAATTAAGCTTGATCTTGAAAAGTGCAGCCAAAAACATTTCAAGAAAGAAAATCTTATCAAAATGCTAGAAAAAAAGGGGTTTAAAAGTCTGGTAGAAAGGTTTTCAAAATCAGAAAATTTAAAGCTTTTTTAATTATGTTTTTTAAAAAAAACAAAAAAGATTTTAAAAATTTTTATAAAGATTTTTTTAGTTCTTTTCAAGAAGGAGAACTACTTTTTTCTTCTATTGAATTTTTTCCAGACGGTATTTTACTTTTAGACGAAAAACAAAAAATATCTTTAGTTAACCCAAAAGCAGAAAATATTTTACAAATAAAAGGTGTTGATATTCTAGGAAAGTCGCCCCTAGAGCTAGGGCAACTGGAAAGTTTTAAAAATCTAATTCCTTTATTGGGCGAGAAAAAAGAAGACCCTTTTGAAAAAGACCTACAGATTAAAAAAGGTTTTTTTCTTTCAGTATCAATAATCCCTATTTTTTCTGAAAAAGGTTTTAAAGGAACAATCGTTGTTTTAAAAGATGTTAGTAAAGATAAATTGCTAGAAAAAGCAAAAACAGATTTTGTTACTTTAGCTGCCCATCAGTTCCGAACTCCAGCTTCCGCTATAAAATGGTCTTTATCAACGCTTCTAACTCAAGAAACGCCCCCTGAAGAGCAAAAAGAGCTTATTGAAAAAGCATATAAAACAAATGATAAAATGATTAGTTTGATTAACAATCTTTTAGATTTTGCTAAAATAGAAAAAGGGGAGCAATTTTATCAACCATCTTTAATCCAAATTGAAGAATTCATTTTGGACATTATAAAAAATTATAAAGAAAGAATTGAAAAAAAGGAGTTGAACTTATCTTTTGTAAAGCCCGAAGACCCTCTCTCAAAAGTAATGATAGACCCAATAAAAATGAAAATGGCAATAGAAAATATTTTAGATAACGCTATCAGATATACTCTAAAAAAAGGAGAAATTGAAATTTATTTTGAACAGAAAGAAGAAAAAATAAGTATTTTTTTCAAGGACAACGGTTTAGGCATCCCTCAAAACCAACAAAACAAGGTTTTTTCTTATTTCTTCCGGGGCTCAAATATTCTCCAAACCCACACTGAAGGGGTCGGGCTTGGTCTTTACTTTGCTAAAAATATTATAGAGGCCCATGAAGGGAAAATATGGTTTAAATCAACTGAAGGAAAAGGAAGCCTTTTCGCTTTTTCTCTTCCTGTCAAAAAAAAATTTAACGAATTTATAACTAAAGATTTTTATTAATATGACAAAAGAAAAAAATATAATTACTAATTTTATTGATGGTATTCTTTTTCTGGATGAGAAAGAGGAACTTGTTTTAGTAAACAAAAAGGCAGAAAAATTTTTGAATACTTCTAAAAAAAATATTTTAGGAAAAAATTTAGAAGAACTAAAAAAAACCGGACCCTTAAAAGAAATGCTAACTAATTTTTCTAAAAAAGAAGTAACAATAAATGGAAAAACTATTGAAGCTTCCTTTATTAATAAAAAAGGTTTATTAATTATTCTGCGAGACATCACTAAAGAAAAAATGGTAAAACAAATGAGAAACGAATTCGTTTCTATTGTCGCCCATCAACTAAGAACCCCTATTTCTTCCATTAAGTGGACTTTAAAAATGTTTTTAGAAGAAAGTTTTGGTAAGATAAACAAAGAACAAGAAAAATATTTAGAAAAAGTTTATACCGTTAATGAAAAAATGGTAGAATTAATTAATGACCTTTTAAACATATCTAGGATTGAAGAAGGAAGATATGTTTATAAACCTACCGCAACCAATTTGGCCAGCCTGATTGAAGAAAATATAAAACAATTTAAAGAAAAAGCAAAAGAAAAAGAAATTAATATTTCTTTCAAAAAAGAAGGTTCTTGTCTGGAAGCGGTAGTTGATCCGGAAAAAATAAAGTTGGTTCTTCAAAACTTAATTGATAACGCCATCAAATATAACGATAAAGGAGGAAGTATTCTTATTAAACTAACCTCGGACAAAAAAAACTTAACAGTTTCAGTTAAAGATACCGGTCTGGGAATTCCAAAAGAACAGCAAAAAAAGATTTTTAGCAAATTTTTTAGAGCAAAAAATGTTATGAAATCAGACTCTGAAGGATCAGGTTTGGGCCTATATATCAATAAAGAAATAATTAAAGCTCACAAAGGAAAAATTTGGTTCCAGTCAGTCGAAAACAAAGGAACAACTTTTTTCTTTTCCCTCCCTCTTGCAAAAAAATAGAAATAAGATAAAATATCTACATATGGCAAAAAGAATATTAATTATAGAGGACGACCAATTTTTAAGAGAATTGATCTCTAAAAAATTGACGGCAAAAGATTATGAAGTAATCCAGGCTGGAGACGGCGAAGAAGGTTTTGAAAAAGTCAAAAAGGAAAAGCCCGACCTACTTCTTTTAGACCTTATGCTCCCCGGGATAGATGGATTTAAGGTTTTAGAAAAAATAAAAGCTGACTCGGAAATTGCCAAAACCCCGGTTATTATCCTTTCTAATTTGGGACAGAAAGAAGACATCGACAAAGGAATGAACTTAGGAGCTCAAGACTTTTTAATTAAAGCCCACTTCACTCCTAATCAAATTATTGAAAAAGTAAATATAACATTAAGTTAAAACATGATAAAAAAAATATTAATTATAGAAGACCATTCTTTTCTAAGAGAATTAATCTCTCAGAAACTAACCGAGGAGGGCTACGAGGTTGTTGAGGGTATAGACGGAGAAGAAGGGTTGAAAAAAGCAAAAGAAGAAAAGTTCGACTTAATTCTCTTAGACCTTATTCTCCCAGGAATAGATGGTTTCAATGTTTTAAAAGAAATAAAAGAAGACAAAAAGCTTAATCAAACTCCAGTTATTATTCTTTCAAATTTGGGACAAAAAGAGGAAATTGATAAAGGAACTAATTTGGGAGCTCAAGACTTTTTAATTAAAGCTAATTATACCCCAAACCAAATTATAGAAAAAATAAAAGAGAAATTAGATGCCTGAACTCCCGGAAGTAGAAACAATTAGAAAAGATTTAACAAAGGTCCTTAATCGGACCTTTGTTGGTCTTTGGACCGATACTAAAAAAATTATAAAAAAAGACTTTAAAATATTTAAAAAAACAATAAAAGGAGCTAAAATAAAGAGGATAGAAAGAAAAGGGAAAAACCTCATTTTTTCTCTTTCCAATGATTATTACTTACTGATTCATTTAAAACTAACCGGTTACTTGCTCTATGATCAATTACCTAAGAATCAATACCTAAGAGTAATTTTTTATCTTGATAACAAAAAAACGCTAGCTTTATCAGATCTGAGAAAATTTGCTAAGATTGAACTTTTGTCAAAAAAAGAATTAACAGAAATTCTCTCTAAAATAGGGCCTGATCCTTTAGAAATTTCTTTTGAAGAATTTAAAGGTATTTTACCTAAAAAAGGAAATATAAAAAAAGTTTTAATGAATCAAAAAATTATTTCAGGTATAGGAAACATTTACGCCGACGAGATTTTGTGGGAAAGCAAAATCCACCCTTTGAAAGATATCTCTTTAGTTGAAAAAAAAATACTTTTTAAGAATATAAAGCAAGTTTTGAAGAAAGGAATAAAGTTAAGAGGAGCTAGTGTTTCGGACTATAAAGACTTACAAGGGGAAAAAGGAACCTTTGACCAAAAAAGAAAGGTTTACAGGAAAGAGGGTCGTCCCTGCCCAAGATGTCAAAAAAAAATAGAAAGAATAAAAATAAACAATAGGAGTAGTCATTTTTGCTCCTTTTGCCAAAAACTATGATTATTTTTTTCTACGGTGAAGATAATTTTAGGCTCAAAAAAAAAGTAAAAGAAATCCTAGACTATTACAAAAAAGAAAAAAACGGCCTTAGTTTTGTATACTTAGATTGCCTAGAATCTTCTTTAAAAGAGTTAAAAGAAAAAAACTCTCAAAGTTCTTTATTCGAAGAAAAAAAATTGATTTTAATGGAAAATCTTTTCAAAAACAAAAAATTTAAAGAAGATTTTTTCCAAAAAGTTGAAGAGTTTATCTCATCAAAAAATATTATTTTGATTTCTGAAAATCAAAAGTTAAATGAAAAAGATTCTTTGGTTTCTTATTTACTAAAAAATGTTAAATATCAAAAATTCAATCTTTTAACCCCTTATAAAATTAAAAATTGGGCTGAAAAAGAAATTAAAAAGAGGGGCGCAGAAATAGACAGTCAAGCTCTGAGTCTTTTGGTGGACTCAAATGATCTTTGGAAAGTAAATAATGAAATAGAAAAATTAACCAGTTATTCTAAAAAAATTACTGAAAAAGAAATCTTACTTTTAACTAATAGGGAAACAAAATCAGATGTTTTCAAGACAATAGAAGCCATTTCTCAAAAAGATAAATCTCAAGCCTTAAGATTACTCCAAAATCATTTAGAAAAAGGTGACTCTCCTTTATACCTGCTTTTAATGATTAGTTATCAGTTCAAAAACTTGATCATTTTGAAAGAATTGGAAGAAAAAAATCTTTCTTTTAAAAAAAGTGGCCTTCATTTTTTCGTAATTAAAAAAATCACTCCTTTGTTGATAAAATTTTCTTTGGATGACTTAAAAAAAATCTATCAAAAAATATTTTTGATAGATACTAGTATTAAACAGGGGAAAATAGAACCGGAGGCAGGGTTAGAAATTTTAATCGCTGAAATTTAGCTTTTTAGTAATCTTTGATTTTTTTCTAGCAACGGTGTTTTCTTTCAAAATTCCTTTTTTTGCCATCTTGTCTAAAGCTTTATAAATTAAGGGTGAAAGCTCTTTCGCTTTTTCTTTATTTTTTTCTAAAACACAAACATCAACTTCTTTTAGAAGTTTTTTCAATTTTCTTTTATAAACTAAGTTTTGTTTTCTTCTTTTAAAACTTTGTCTCAAAGATTTTTTGGCTGATTTAGTAACTGGCATATGCAAATAGAATAACACAAAAGCTAAAAAACTGCAACTAAATAAATGTTAGATTTTACTCCTTTGCCTTTGACATAGCTTTTTTGAACGGAAAAACCGGCTTTTTTGACTAATTTTTCCAGTTCTTTCAAGGTAAAAGCATGATAATACATTTTGTTTTTAGGTAAAAACATATCTTTAAAATCAAGTTTGGGATGAAAAAAATATTTTAGAATTATCTTTCTCTTTTTCTCCCATAAGTTCCAAACCCTAATTATCAAAACTCCATCTTTTTTTAAAACTCTTTTCAGTTCTTTCAAAAACTCTAGTCTTTTTTTGAAAGAAGGTATTTGATGTAAAACGCCAACAGAAAAAACCTTGTCAAAATAATTGTCTTTAAATTGTAAATTTAAAATATTCATTCTTTTAAAGGAAGCTTCAGGATATCTTTTTTCAGCTATTTTAATAAGCTTTTGAGAAAAATCAACACCCACATAATTTGTCTTTTTTAGGGCAGGAAACAAATAGCCGGTACCGCAACCAGCGTCTAAAACATTATTTCCTTCTTCAGCTATTTGGGCTAATTCTTTTAGGTCATCAGGTAAATATTTTCTCGCGTTTGCAAAATCAACCGAATTCAAGTTATAATCTGCTTGAGTCTTTTTAATTAAATATTGAGCATATTTTTTTCTCATGGAACTAAAATCAATTAAAAATAAGGAAGAGTTAGAGGCTTTCAAAAGATCTTTATGCAAAAAGAGGGGAACTCTTATGCCTTCTAACGCCGACTTATTAAAAGAATATCATCTTTTTTGCAAAAAGAAAAATAAAAAACCAGACCCTTATCTAGAAAACATTTTAATAACCAGGAAAGTTAGGTCTTTGTCGGGGATAGTTGTCGTTTCAGTATTAACTAAACCTTATCCTTGTCCAGGAAAATGTATTTTTTGCCCGGAAGAAAAAGGAATGCCTAAAAGCTATTTTTCTACCGAGCCGGCGGTAATGAGAGCTATCGGTTGTAATTTTGATCCTTATGCCCAGGTTGAAAAAAGATTGCAAGCTCTAAAAAACTCGGGTCATCCTACCGACAAAATAGAACTTATTATTTTGGGAGGAACTTGGTCTTTTTTGGAAAAGAAATATCAAACTTATTTCATTACCCAATGCTTTGCCGCTGCTAACAATTACCAAGAAAAAAGTTTAGAAAAATCCCAAAAAAGAAACGAAAAAGCAAAACAAAGAATTATTGGTATTACTGTAGAAACTCGGCCTGATTTTATCAACGAGAAAGAAATAATTAGAATGAGAAAACTGGGTGTCACCAGGGTAGAATTAGGAGTCCAAAGTATTTATGATGATGTTTTAAAAAAAAATAAAAGAGGACACGATCGAGAAAAGGTTATTAAAGCTACCTGTTTATTAAAAAAAGCGGGCTTTAAGATTTGTTATCATTTAATGCCCAATCTCTTAGGTTCAAATGTTGAAAAAGACGAGCAAATGTTCAAAGAGGTTTTCAACAATGACAATTTTAAACCCGATCTTTTAAAAATCTACCCTTGCGCTTTGTTGAAAGAAGCTCCTCTTTACAAACTCTGGAAAGAAAAAAAATATCACCATTATTCGGAAAAAGAATTAACCGACCTTCTAATTAAGATAAAAGCGGATATTCCTTTGTATTGTCGAATTCAAAGGTTAGTAAGAGATATTCCTTCAAGACAAATAATTTCCGGGCCAACAAAGATATCTAACCTAAGACAAATTTTACAAAAAAAGGGTGCTCAATGTTCTTGTATTAGGTGCCGAGAGGTAAAAGAAAATTATAATTTAAAAGAAAAACTTTTCCTTTTTAAAAATGAATATCAGGCATCAAAAGGAAAAGAAATATTTTTATCTTTTGAAAACAAATCCCAAACTAAATTATATAGTTTATTAAGATTAAGATTACCTGAAGAAAAAAAACATTTTATTTCTACTTTAAAAAAAGCTGCTTTAATAAGAGAGGTTCATACTTTTGGCAAAGTTAATCCTTTAGAAAAAAAGAGCTTGTTGTCAGCCCAGCACAAGGGTTTAGGGAAAAAGATGATTAAAGAAGCAGAAAGAATGACCGCCCAAAAAGGCTATTTCAAAATAGCCGTTATTTCCGGAGTAGGAGTAAGAGATTATTATAGAAAACTAGGTTACAGATTGAAAGATACCTATATGGTTAAATCCTTGAAACCCTAATTAACCCCGAGCAAGGAATAATTTCAATTCCTTTTTTTTCTAATTGATCTAAAAAAAGATTAATCCCTAAAGAGTCAGAGGATATATGGCCGGCTATAACCATATTTATATTAGCTTGTTCAGCTTCTTTTTTATGTTCTTCGGAAACATGCATCCCAATAACCGTTCCCAGCCCTGCTTGGGCCATTTTTTCGTAAATTTTAGAAGAACCTTCCGTCCCGCCAGTAATTTCAGTTAAAGCAATTTTGCCACAATAGTTATCTTTTTCGCCAACAAAAACTTTGGGGCCAGCTCCTATTTTATCAGCCTCTTTATACTCCGGAATAGTCTTTAAAAAATTCATCAATTCTCCTATTCTCTCAAAATCTTTTTCTTCAATTTTTTCCTTCAAAAAGTTAGCTGCTAAATTATCACAAACGGTATGAAAACAAGCTAAATTCAAGTTTAAAAGCTTGGCCGCATCAACTGTTCTTTGGTGGTTAACGGAATTTATCCCCCTGGCTACTTCGGAAATTCTTTCTTTCATTAATTTTTCAGCAATATTAATGGGCACCCCATATTGATTTAAAACTTCCGCTTGCAACTCCATAACGTCGGCCAAGTGAGAAAGACCTATCCCTAAAGGATGATGAGAGATAACCAAATCAATATCTTTTAGTTCTTTGGCTAACAACAATTCAGCTGGTTCCATGTCAATACCGAATAAGATCTTTTTGATTTCTTTATCTTGAGCTATATGTAAAATCCTAGAATCTAAAAAAGGATTACTCAAAGACTCTTGGTCAAACGTTTGTTTTTCTTCGTCAGAAAGTTTTTCATATTCTTTCTTTTTTCTTGAAAGATTCTGTTTAATTCTTTCTCCACCCCTAAAATCAGACTCTATCCCCATTTTAATTGCTAAATTGTAAATATCTTTTGTTTTCATATTTTTATAATTAATTTTTAGTGCCCTCACCAGGACTCGAACCTGGAACAAACTGATTAAGAGTCAGCTACTCTACCAATTGAGTTATGAGGGCCTTCTTTATTGATTGCAACAACAAGACCAAGGGCCACTCCCTTGGGGTTGTGACCCACATTCTGCTGAAGAGGCCTCAACAGGATAACTTGGAGAACCACTGCAAGAATGAACCATCCTCCAAGAACAAACTCTTGCTGGAGCACCGGGGTCAGCTCCATTGGTCTCACACTCTATGTGCCACCAGCGGTCTCCTCCAAAACCGTCCCAGGTTATATATCCGGTTACTTGGAAAAATAGACTAACTATAATCCAAGCAGTATATATTACTACCAGCCCTATAACAACAGTTTTAAAAATTCCTCTGGCTGTTTTAACATACTCGGGTCCTTTGTCAGGATTCATATAAGCAACAATAAGAATAATCCCCCCTAAGACTAACATTAAGGGGGCTAATATAGGAATAATAAAAGCTAAAAGGTAGTTTATAATATTGTTAGCCAGCTCAAATAAGTGGCAAGGTTGACATCGGGGCTGGTCAGTTCCCGGGCCACAAGGAACTAGCCCATTATTAGCTAAGGCTAAAAGAGGCAGAAAAGAAAAAGTTAAAATTAAAAATATTTTTTTCATAATATTATCTAGCAAAAGGATTAGCTCCTCCTCTTACATCAAAATGAACATGACAACCAGTGGAAATTCCGGCTCCTAGTGTTCCTGGTTGCCCTCCCACTAAGGCAATTTGTTGCCCTTGAGAGACATATTGCCCAGGAGAAACAAGAGATGACTGAATATGACCGTACATAGTTACCACCCCATTATTATGCAAGATAGTTAAAAAATTTCCCGCTCCTCCATTCCAACCATAGGCTACTCTTTGAACAGTACCGGAAGCGGCGGCATAAATTGGAGAACCACAGGGCTCTCCAAAGTCTATAGCATTAAAATAGTGTAGTCCTTGGGTAATTCGGCAAGTGCTCGTAGGACAAACAAAACTTTGGGCTACCGCTAAATTGCTTCCTCTTGGAGGGGTGGTGGGTTTTTCTCCTCCTGGAATAATAATGATATCTCCAACAAAAACATCGTCAGCATTGGCGAGATTATTAAATTCAACGATTTCTTTGATTGATCCTTTGTGCCTCTGGGCAATCCCCCCCAAAGTTTCGTCCCTTTTAATAATGTGCAATATTCCGTCAGTAGGAAGAATAATCAGTTCTTGGCCGGGTTGAATTCCATCTCCACTAATTTCATTAGCCCAACGAATAGTGTCTGTTTTAATATTAAACTGAGAGGCAATAGCGGACAAAGTATCTCTCTCTTTAACAACGTATTCTTTTATTTCGTTTTCAACGCCCCCTTCGGTCGGTCCATATCCGGTTGAAGCCCCTAAAACCTGAGAAGACATGATACCGGGACTAGCTATCCCAACAACACTACTTTTTTCTACTAAAAATAAAGGAAGGGGCTCGTAAGAACTTTGCTTAGAAATAATTAAGTTTTCTCGCTCAAGAAAACTATCGCTTAAAGATGCAAACAGAATATTCGGAGATAGCCCTTCCGGAGTGTTTTTTTTAGCTTGAAAAACAAAAGTAATAATAAAAAAACAAAAAAAGAGTAAAGCGAGGAATCTTTTTACTTTTTTACTTTTCAACATAATATTTTTTTATGTTATAATAAGGAAAAAATAAGTCAAGAGCAGATGAAAATCAAAGCTTTAAAATCTTTAGGCCAAAATTTCTTACTTAATCCAAGTCTTACAAAAAAAATTGTTAAACTTTCCGGTCTCGAAAAAAAAGATATCGTTTTAGAAGTAGGGCCAGGAACAGGATCTCTTACTAAAGAGATAGCTCAAAGTTGTCAAAAAGTAATTGCAGTAGAAAAAGACCCCAGACTAATTAATGTTTTAAAAAAGACCCTTAAAGACTTTAAAAATATTTCTATTATTAACAAAGATATTCTTGATTATAAAATAGAAGAAAAAAATTACAAAGTAATAGCTAATCTTCCTTTTTATATAGCTAACTTAATTATTAGAAATTTTTTAACAAGTAAAAACCCTCCTTCTAAAATGGTTTTAATAGTCCAAAAAGAAGTAGCTCAAAGAATTTGCCAAAATCCACCTAAAATGAATATTTTAGCTCTTTCGGTTCAATCTTTAGGAGTTCCCAAAATACTTTCTTATATTTCTAAAAAATCTTTTTCCCCTGCCCCTAAGGTTTACGGAGCAATTCTAGAAATTATCCCGGCAAAAAAAAATATAAATTATGATCTTTTTTTCAAATTAGTAAAAGCTGGCTTTGCTCATCCAAGAAAACAACTTGCAAAGAATTTAAAAAGTGTGTTAAAATTAGATAAAGAAAAGATAAATTATTGGTTAATGAAAAATAATATTAATCCTAAAATAAGGGCCGAGGGGCTAAGTTTAAAAGACTGGATCAATTTAACTGAAAATTATGAAAAAACTTTTATTAATAATATTTAGTTTTTTCCCTTTTTTTGTCTTAGCCGACAGGACATTAGAATTACAGGTAGAATATCCTGGGCTAGACCAAGAGCTCCCAGCTTTGCCAGATTATGTTATTTACCTTTTTAATTTCGCCTTTGGCATTTTCGGTGCCATTATTTTTTTTGTTCTTCTTTGGGCCGGTTTCAAATATCTTTTTTCCGCTGGGAATGAAACAAAAACAAAAGAAGCCAAAAAAGGAATAAAGGCAGCAATATTGGGCTTTTTACTATTATTATTTTCTTTTTTAATTTTTTATACTATTAATCCTCACCTAATACTTCTCGACTTAGAAGAATTAATTCCTTCTGAGTTTTACCCGGGTCATTTTGTCGAGCGTCCCACTATAGAAGAACCTGATCTAATTGTTAAGGAAATCCCCTTAGGGAAAACAATAGAATATGTTTTGTTAAAAGACGGGTCTTTTGAAGGAGAGGGACGACAACCTCTGGGGAAAATTGAGGATCTAAGAAATGAATTAAAAGACTTTTTAACAGCAAAAATAGAAGTAGATATTCCTAGTATTTTTGATATGGACGAAGAAAACTTTTATCGTTTAGCTGATTTAAATAAATATTTGAAAAAACTATCTGAAGAATGTATGGCTAGTAATCTTACGCCCATTTGTGACGAATCAGAAAGTGGGTCTGACCCTCAGGGTTGTCAGGGAGATGTTTGTTTAATAGACCAAGATGGAGATGAAGTAAGAAAAAATATGAATGAAGTTTTAAATATAAATGAAGAGAAAATTGAAGAATTATTAGAGTTCCCTCCTCAAATTAAAAAATTGGTTGCCCAATACCAAGAAAGAATAAATCAAGTTATTTTAAGCTCTGAAGAAATGGTTTTTGGAAAAAGTAGCCTTTTTACTTTATCGGAACATTTTTCCCGTAAAGATGAGCTTGCTGAACTTAGTTGGCGAGTAAAAGAAGTTCCTTTATTCCAACAAAATTATCTTCGGCCAAGGGTTCCCTATTTAGAAAACGGAGAAGAAAGGTCTTCCGAAGACCCCTTCACTTTTTATACCGATGTTGGCGGAAATATTCTGGACGAGGCCCCTTTTGAAACCAGGTTTATCGATCCCTACGGAGCCACTCCTTTAACTCAAAAGCAATGTTCTTTTTCTGTCCCCATAGGAGAGTTAACCGATAAAACCCTAGAAATAGCTGGCTTGATAAATATTAAAATGGAAAGTTTAATTCCTTTAATTGAAAACAAAGCGGCTGCCATCGGGCAATTAAATCTATATGTAAACGAATGTGACTCAAGGGATGTTACTATAATGTGCGGAGGAATTCCAAATCCTTGTTACAACAGATGTAGTACCATTGTTTGTATGCTTTTTTGTCGAGGAGAAAACCTCCAAACAGGAGGAGGTTGTTTTGGAAAAGTTTGCCCAAGAGATGACATAGAAATAACGGTAGATAGAATTAAAGAACTAGAAGATGAAATTATTCATATTTTGAGAGATATTAAAAAATTGATTGATCTTACTCCTTTTTTATTAGGGGAAGAAGAGTCAATCGTTAGAAAAGGAGAAGAAGACGAAGAAGTAGTGGCTTATGCTTATCATTTGAAAAACATTAGAGAAAAAATAAATGTTTGTGCTACTCCTTTTGAAGGAACCTTTTGGGACATCCTGAGTTGTAAGGAAGCTAAATATGCTTACGGTCCGGAAGGAGAACGTGTTTTAAATTGTAACCCGAGAGACTTTTTTTGCTGTACCGATTTAGAACAAACAAGACCAGCTCCCGTTTCGGAAACTTGGCGCGATTCCCAGAAGAATATTGTCCAAATAAAAGAAGATTACAGAGACGACGTTGAAGAAAATGTAAACTGTCCTCAAGGCTGGGAATGTGATTTACATCCTAATGAGTATCAAGACGCTTCAGAGCCATTAAAAAGACAATTAGTTTGCATGCGAGACTTTCTCGATGTTCATCAACATTTTCAAGAGGCTTCCGATAACGTTTTAAAGGGGCTAAACACCCACGGGAGAATAGGAAGAATTTCCGGAATTACCGACCCTAATCTTTATAATGGGAATTGTGATTGGATAACAGGAGCTTATGATATAGATGGAGGAGAGTGTAAGTATCCTTTTATTTATTCTTCCACCACCGAACAAAAAGCGAGAGTTTCCGCTCATTATGGAGGCCCTTATTGTCGCCAAGATAAAAAATCTTACGCCGTTAAAATAGCCTTAGACAAACCTTATGAAAAAAATTATGCTGAACAAATTATAAAAGCAGCAAAAGCCTGTGATGAAAGAGCCTTTGTTGCCTATGGAGTAGAGGGTTATCATCACCAAATTCATATTAGCTTAGCCAGGGCATATGGCTGTGGA
>PWMZ01000005.1 GCA_003559065.1 Candidatus Nealsoniibacteriota bacterium | reverse complement strand
TCGGCTTTTAAAAAGAAGAATGTGTCAAGATTGTAGCAAAATCATTCCTTTTGTTGGCGAATTCAAAGAAATGAAAGAATGCCCTGATTGCCAAGGTTCTTTAATTGTCAGAAGTGATGACACTAAAGAAAGCGTCCAACAAAGATTGGCTTGGTTTAAAAAAGATGTCCAACCAATCATAGATTATTATGAGAAAAAGAATATCTTGACTAAAATTAACGGAGAACAAAGTATAGAAAAAGTATCTGAAGATATTTTATCCATCAATGAGTAAAAAAGAAATTGAAATAATGAAAGAGGGAGGAAAGATCCTCTCTTTTATTTTACAAAAAGTTTCCCAAAAAGCTGAAAAAGGAGTAACGACTAAAGCTTTAAATAATTATGCGGAAAAATTAATTAAAGAAAAAAAGGTTAAACCTTCTTTTAAAAACTATAATGGTTTCCCTTTTTCTTTATGTACTTCTTTGAATGAAGAAATTGTTCATGGTTTGCCCTCTGAAAGAAAATTGAAAAACGGAGACGTTCTTTCTTTAGACTTAGGGGTTGAGTATAAGGGATATCATACCGATATGGCCGTTACTTTACCGATAGGAAAAGTAGATCCTAAAGCTTTAAGATTGATCAAAGTTGTTAAAGAAACTTTATTTTTGAGCTTGAAAGAAGTTTATCCGGGAAATTATTTATCTTCAATTGGAAAAGTAATTGAAAAGAATATTGAAAAGAATAATTTTTCGGTAGTGAAACAACTTTGCGGTCATTTTATTGGAAAAGAGATTCATCAGGATCCCAACGTTTTAAATTTTGAAGAAAAAGATGGGTTAAAACTAAAAGAAGGAATGGTTTTTTGCATAGAACCAATGGCTTCTTTAGGTAAGGGAGAAATAAGGGAGTCAAAGTATGGGTATGGATACGAAACCATTGACAATTCTTTATCGGCTCATTTTGAGGTAACAGTGGTTGTGGTTAGAGACGGTTGTCAGGTTTTGACAAAATTGTTATAATTCAAATATGAAACCTTTAATTATAGCTAATTGGAAAAGTAATCCTGATTCTTTCTCAAAAGCCAAAGAATTATTTAGTCAAATTCCTAAAAAAGAAAACGTTATCATTTGTCCTCCTAATATCTATTTTTCTCTGGGGGGAAATGTTAATTTAGGTAGTCAAAATTGTTTTTTCCAATCAGGAGCTTTTACTGGAGAAATTTCTCCTGAAATGTTAAAGAGCTTAAAGATAAACTATGTTATTCTGGGTCATTCTGAAAGAAGGAATTATTTTGAAGAAACAAATGAATTGATAAGTAAAAAAGTAAAAGCTTGTTTGAAAGAAAATTTAAAAATTATTCTATGCGTTGGAGAGAAAAAAGGGGAGAGTTTAAGTTCTGTTTTGAAAAAACAACTTAGCTCTTTCCAAAAAGGAGTTTTTGCCGTAGCTTATGAGCCTGTTTGGGCTATAGGAACCGGTCAGGCCTGCAAAAGTGAGGAAGCCGAAAAAGCCTTAAAGCTTATTAAAAAGAAAGTTAATTGTAAGGTATTGTACGGAGGAAGTGTTAATGGATCTAATTTTAAAGATTATTTAAAAGTAGGCTTTGATGGTGTTTTAGTGGGAGGGGCTTCTTTGAAAATAAAAGAGTTTAAAAAAATGCTATGAAGTCTTCAGAGATAAGAAAAAAATTCTTAAACTTTTATAACAAAAAAAATCATGCTGTTTTACCTTCAGCTTCTTTGTTGCCAGAAAATGATGCCTCCACTTTATTTACTTCTTCTGGGATGCAACCTCTAGTTCCCTATTTATTGGGAGAAAAACATCCTTCAGGGAGGAGGCTTTGTAATTCTCAAAAGTGTTTCAGAGCGGAAGATATTGACGAGATAGGAGATAGCAGGCACACTACTTTTTTCGAAATGTTGGGTAATTGGTCTTTAGGGGACTATTTTAAAAAAGAACAGCTAAATTGGATATTTGAATTTTTAACCAAAGAACTGGGTTTGGATCCTTCAAGGCTTTATACTACTTGTTTTAGAGGTAACGAGGAAATTGAAAAAGATAAAGAATCGGTTGAAATTTGGCAGGAAATATTTAAAAAAGAGGGTATTGAAGCTAAGGTAGTTGATTCTGCTGAAAAAGAAGGTCTGCAGAAAGGGAGAATCTTTTATTACGGGGTAGAGGAGAACTGGTGGTCACGGTCGGGAGTGCCCTCTAAGATGCCTGAGGGTGAGCCTGGGGGCCCTGACAGTGAAATTTTTTATGATACCGGTAATGATAAACACAAGGGTAATTTACCTTGTCACGTTAACTGTGATTGTGGTCGGTTTATTGAAATTGCCAATAGTGTTTTTATGGAGTTTAAAAAAACTAAAGATGGCTTTGAAAAATTAGAACAAAAGAATGTTGATTTCGGAGGAGGTTTAGAGAGAATAACTTTGGCCGTTCAAGGTTTGGATAATGTTTTTGAAACCGATTTATTTGTCAATGTTATTAAAAAGATAGAAGAGTTATCAGGCAAAAATTACCAAGACAATGTTAAGGCTTTTGAGGTAATAGCCGATCACTTAAAAGCAGCCACCTTTATTATCTCAGAAGGAATAGAGCCTTCCAATTTACAACAAGGATATATGGTGAGAAGATTAATTAGAAGAGCGATGAGATATGCTCGACTTTTAGGAATTAAGGAAAGCTTAAAAAGTTTAGCCCCTGTTATTATTAAAGATTATCAAGATAGTTATCCTAACCTAAAAATTGATCTTTCTATAATCGAAAAAGAAGAAGAAAAGTTTAATCAAACCTTAGAAAGGGGGATAAAAGAGTTTGAAAAAATATCGGGTGACATTTCAGGTGTTCAAGCTTTTAATTTGTATCAGAGCTATGGTTTTCCAATAGAAATAACTCAAGAGTTAGCTCAAGAAAAAGGAAAAAAGGTTGATTTGAAAGGTTATCAGCAAGAATTTGAAAAGCACAAAAAAGTATCTCAGGCTTCTTCCCAATCTTTCAGGGGAGGATTAGCTGACACTTCGGAAAAAACAACCAAATTACATACGGCCGCTCATTTAATGTTGGCTGGCTTAAGAAAAGTTTTAGGTACTCATGTTGAGCAAAAAGGAAGTAATATTACCGCTGAAAGATTGAGATTTGACTTTTCTCATTCTAAAAAATTAACTGATCAAGAAGTTGAAAAAGTAGAAAATTTCGTTAATCAAGCTATTAAAAAATCCCTGCCGGTTGAAGTTCAAGAAATGAGCTTAAAAGATGCTCAAAAAATGGGAGCTGTCGGTTCTTTCAAGTACGGAGATAAAGTAAAAGTTTATTCTATAAAAAATGCTAGTTGTGAAATTTGCGGAGGGCCTCATGTGGAAAATACTTCCGTTCTAGGAGAATTTAAAATAATAAAGCAAGAAAGCTCTTCAGCGGGCGTGAGAAGGGTAAAAGCGATTTTAAAGAATGAATAACTACTTAGATATAGGAACAGAGGCTCTTAAAGTTTATTCTGATAATAAGTGTTCTATTGAGTATTTTAAAGAAAATACTTTATTTGATAAAAAAAAAGCTTTAAAAAAAGAGTTAGAAAAAATAAAGGGTTTTGTTTTTTTAACTGGTTCTTTAGTCAACTCGGAAATAAAAGTTTTTTCTTTTCAAAGAAAAGGGAAAAAGAAAATTTCCAAAAAAGAAAAAAAAGATATTATTGATAAAATTAAAAAGGAGTTTTTACCCAAAGATTATTATTTTGCAGAATTAAAAGTTTTAGAAAGAAAGATTCAAGGCTACAAAGTTAATGATCTTTTAGGATATAACGGGAAAAAGGTAGAAGTGAAAGTTTTGATAAATTTTTCCAATGAATTGGAAATGATAGAAAAAACATTTAAAAAAGTAAAAGTTATTTCTTTAGCCGAGTTAATTTTTAAACTTAATAGCAATTCTTTGATAATAGACGTGGGAGGGGAAAAAACCGATATTTATGACCTGGAAAAAAATAGTGTTTCTTTTGTTCCGATAGGGGGAAAGTTTTTTACTGAATTGATAGCTAAAAAATTAAATATCAACCTGAAAGATGCCCGAATTTTAAAAGAAAAGTATAGTGAGAAAAAACTTTCTTTGGTTGTTGAAAAGAAAATAAAAAAGATTATTGATAAAAAAGACTTTTTTGAAAAATTTGATCTTCCTTCAAAGCCAAAATATCTTTTAGGGGGAGGTAGTCTTTTACCAGAAGTAAAGTCTTTTTTTGAAGGTAAATATCTTTGGGAGTTGAAAAATTTTGAAAATATGGTACAAAAGAATAAACAAGCACAATGCTTTAGTTGTTTTCTATTAAAAAAATATGGGCAAGAAATTTTTTGACATCAAAAGAGTAGAAAAAGAAGAAAAAAAAGAACCTCTTTCCAAAAAGAGAAGTAATAAGCCAATTATTTATTCTTTGGCTAGTTTATTGATTATTATTTTGATTGGTTTTTTTGTTTATTCTTTTACTTCCGAGATTATTATTGAAATCATTCCCGAGATAAGTTCTTTAGAATTTCAAGAAACTGTTAGTTTAGATACCGAAATTGAACAAAGTATTCTTGTTGAGAAAAAATTAATGGCTCAAGAAATAGAGCTAGAAAGTAAGTCTTCCCAAGAATTTTTAAGTACTGGTAGATCTTTAGAAGAGTATAAGGCGACCGGTGTTATTCGTGTTTATAACGAACACTCAGCCGATGCTCAGCCCTTATTATCTCAAACGAGGTTTATTTCTTCCGGAGGAAAACTCTTTCGATCAGTTCAGGCGGAAACGATTCCCGGCGGCACTTATCAAGATGGAGAGTTGGTTCCCGGTTATTTAGATATTGAGGTAGAAGCAGCTGAGCCTGGTTCTGATTATAATATTGGACCGACTTCTTTTTCTATTCCTGGTTTTGCCGGTACACCAAGATACACTACTTTTTACGGCAAATCTTATGAGAATATGACCGGAGGAACGACTGAAGAAAAAAGTCAGGTTACTCAAGAAGATTTAAACGAAGGAGAGAAACAATTAACAGAAAGGTTGAAAAAAAGAATTTTGGAAGAATTATTGGAAAATGTTTCCGAAGGGTTTGTTTTAGTTGAACCAACTGTTCAATACCAAGTAATGACCGTTGTTTCTTCTCATGAATCGGGCGACATTGAAGATTCTTTTGAATTAGAGATAGAGGTTAAGGCTAATGGTTTAATTTTGAAAGAAGAAGATTTACTAAACTTAGCTAAAAAAATA
>PWMZ01000052.1 GCA_003559065.1 Candidatus Nealsoniibacteriota bacterium | reverse complement strand
TAAATGATAAACACCCATAGAATGAGCAAATCGACTGGAGTGATATTTATTGACATTCGCTTTAGGATTAACCCAAAGAGGACGGTAACCGTTTTGGTCTATACCTTTTAATCTTTGAAAAGAAGGAGTGTTTACAATTTCCAAAATAACCGGTTCGGTGACTTCAAAATCACCGTAAACTAGATCATTAAATTTCATTTTTTTTCTATTATGGCAAAATAAATGCTATTTTTAGAATCAATAAATTCTTTTACTCGCCAACCGGTTCCTTTCAAAATCTCTTTCATTTCTTTTTTAGATACCAATAAATAATCAAACCAATCGCCGACATACTCTTTAAATCTTATTCTAATTCTTAATTGGCCGGGCATTCTTCCTCTTTTTTTATTCAGCTTGTGATAATTCAAATGACAAGATTCTTCCGTTTTGTAAGGATCGGTAGATTCGGCAATTATTAAAGCTTCAGAAGTAGTGATTTTGAATAGTTTATTAAATAATTTTCTGGCTTTTTTAAAGCTTCCGAACAAACCAAAACCATTTCCAAACATTAAAATAGTATTAAAAGATTGGTCAAGCTGATCAACCTTTTCAATAGGTAAAACACGAGCTTTCACCCCTCTTTTTTTACAAACTTTAACTGCTAATGGAGAATTATCGATACCTAAAACGTCAAGGCCTTTCTTTTGTAAATATAAAGAAACCCTGCCTGCTCCCGAACCTATATCAAGCACTTTTCCCTTGGCAAATTTAATGGCCTTTTTTTCTCTTTCCGGCCAATCTTTATAGGGAGCAAAATATCGAGGAGCACCCATGGAAAGATTAATATATTTGTCGTCTCTTTCTACTAATTCAAAACCCTCTTTTTTTTGATAAAAAGACCATATTTGTTGCCCATAAGCATCTTTTTTAAAATCCATACTATTTAATTGTACAAAATACACTATAAAAAACAAGTTTTTGCTTTTTTCTTTTTCATTTGTTAGAATATAAAAATATGTTAAAGAAAGCTTTCTTAATCATAATTATTATTCTTTTGTTTTTTGGTATTGGCTTTTCTTTGGGAAGAAAGATGGAACCGGTCTTTGAACAACCAGAAGAATTAGACATGTCTCTTTTTTGGCAAGCTTGGCAAATAGTTCAAGACAATTATGTTGACCAAAAAGAAATAGATAAAGACGCTTTAATAAGAGGTGCTATCAAAGGAATGATATCAGCTCTAGAGGATGATCATAGTGTTTTTTTAGAGAAAGAAGAAGTTGAAAGATTTTTACAAGACACTGATGGGTTTTTCGAGGGAGTGGGAATGGAAATAGGAGTAAGAGAAAATCAACTACAAGTTATTGCTCCCTTACCCGATACTCCCGCCGAAAAAGCTGGATTGCTTTCCGGTGACAAAATTATAAAGATAGATGGAAAATCAACTACAGATATGATTGTAGAAGAAGCGGTAAGTTTAATAAGGGGAGAGAGAGGAACTTTTGTTCTTTTGACTATTTTAAGAAAAGACTGGAAAGAACCGAGAGACTTTCAAATACAAAGAGATGTAATCCAAGTTCCTTCTTTGCAAAAAGAGATTAAAAATGGCAACATTCTTTATCTAAGAATTTTTCAATTTAATAGAAAGGCTGAAAAAGATTTTTCCCAACTAGTGAATGAGGTTCTAAAAAAAGACATTGAAGGAATAATCCTTGATTTAAGAGGTAATCCTGGTGGGTATTTACAGGTTTCCGTAAATATTGCCAAATGGTTTCTAGAAGAAAACGATATCATTACTATCGAACAAAGAAGAAGTGGAGAAGAAATAATTTACCGAAATGACAAAAAAGGCCAGCTTTCAAATTATCCAATAATAGTCCTAATAAATAAGGGATCGGCCTCTGCTGCGGAAATTTTAGCCGGATCTTTAAGGGCTAATAAAAATGCTCTCATAGTTGGAGAAACTTCTTTCGGTAAAGGTTCAGTTCAAAGCTTAGAAAGATTAAAAGACGGCTCCAGTATAAAAATATCGATTGCTAAATTGTTCACTCCCGACAAAAAACCCATTGAAGAAAAAGGAATAATTCCCGATTACGTTATTGAAATGACAGAAGAAGATTATTTAGAACAAAAAGATCCTCAATTAGACAAAGCCCTTGAATTAATTAACAAAATAGATTAGAATATAAAAATATGAAAGTTATTTTATTAAAAGACATCCCAAAAGTTGGGCAAAAATATGAAATTAAAGAGGTAAAAAACGGTTACGCTAGGAATTTTTTGCTTCCTAAAAAATTAGCTAAGCCGGCCACTAAAGAAGCGGTTGAGTGGGTAAAGATGCAGAAGGAAATCCAGGTAGAAAAAAAAGAAGAAGAATTAAAGGCTTTTCAAGAAATAGCTACTAAAATAGATGGGCAAGAAATAGAAATAGCCGTTAAAGTAGGGGATAAAGATCAACTATTTGAAAAAATTACCGCTGAAAAAATAGCCAAAAAAATAGGCCATAACATAAAAGCGGAACAGATAGAGTTAAATGAACCAATCGAAGAGCTAGGAGAATTCCCAGTAAAGGTAAAATTAGATCACGATTTAGAAGCAGAAATTAATTTAATTGTTACCAAATTATGACCAAAGTAATCTTTGTAGCCGGTGGGGTAATGTCAGGAATAGGCAAGGGAGTAGCAACAGCATCTATCGGGAGAATACTTAAGGGAAAAGGATTTGAAGTAACAGCCATCAAAATAGACCCTTATATCAACCTTGACGCCGGTACTATGAATCCCACCGAACATGGGGAAGTTTTCGTTACCGAAGACGGATTAGAATGTGATCAAGATATAGGAAATTATGAAAGATTTTTAGATGAAAATATTTTTGATAAAAACTACATGAGTACTGGTCGAGTTTATCAGGCAGTTATTAGTAAAGAAAGAAATTTAGAATATAAAGGAAAGTGTGTAGAAGTTGTTCCTCATATCCCTCAAGAGGTTATCTCTCGTATAAAAAAAGCGGGAGAGAAAAAAGATTTTGTTTTAGTAGAAATAGGAGGAACGGTAGGAGAATATCAAAACATGCTTTTTTTAGAGGCCGCCAGAATGATGAAAATGAAACACCCGAAAGACATTCTTTTTTTTATGGTCGGTTATTTGCCTATTTTAAAAAGCATTGGAGAAATGAAAACAAAGCCCACCCAGTATGCTGTTAGAACATTAAACTCAGCCGGAATTCATCCTGACTTTATTTTAGCTAGGTCAAGCACCACTCTAGATAAAATTAGGAAAGAAAAACTTTCTATTTTTTGCAATCTTGATTTGGAAGACATTATTTCCGCTCCCGATATAAAATCCATATATGATGTCCCGGTTAATTTTGAAAAAGAAAATCTGGGAAATAAAATTTTAAAAAAATTAAACTTAAAGGCAAAAAAGAATGATTTAAAAGATTGGAAAGAAATGATTAAAACCATTGAAAAGGCAAAAAAAGAAGTAAAAATAGCTATTGTTGGCAAGTATTTTGAATCAGGAAGTTTTTCTTTAAAAGACTCCTATATCTCCGTTATTGAAGCCGTTAAACACGCTGCTTACAGCTTAAAGCTAAAACCAGTAATTGAATGGGTTTCGGCCGAATCTTACGAAAAAAATCCCCAATCTTTAAAAAAATTAAAAGAATATCATGGTGTAATAGTACCTGGAGGTTTTGGAGAAAGGGGAGTAAAAGGGAAAATAAAAGTTATCAAGCATTGCCGAGAAAACAAAATCCCTTTTTTGGGATTATGCTTAGGAATGCAACTTTCCGTTATCGAATTTGCTAAAAATGTCTGCCAGATTAAAGGTGCTGATTCAACAGAATTTTCTAAAAAATGTACTCCTATAATCGATCTTTTGCCCGAGCAAGAAGAATTATTAAAGAATAACAATTACGGAAACACCATGAGATTAGGAGCCTATAAATGTAAAATAAAACCAAATACCAAGGCTTTTAGTTGTTATCAAAAAAAAGACGTCTTAGAAAGACATAGGCACCGTTATGAGTTTAATAATAAGTATAAAGAAATTTTAGAAAAAAATGGAATGATCTTTTCCGGAATAAATCCGGAAAAAAAATTAGCGGAAATTATAGAAATTAAAAATCATCCTTTTTTCGTAGCCGTCCAATTTCATCCAGAATTTAAATCCAGACCATTAAAACCACATCCTTTGTTTAAAGGATTCATTAAAAAGTGTAAATAGATTATTTTACGTGAACAACTTTAACCTTTCTGCGAGAACCATCAAAACATTTTTTAGCCGTAGTTTGAAAAGAAACAATTCCTTCTTTAACAGCATAAATAGTGTCATCAGAACCTTTTTTAGTATTTTTACCGGAAACAAATTTTAACCCCCTTTGACGAATAATAACCCCCCCGGCCTGAACCTTTTGACCATCAAAAAGTTTCACCCCTAAATATTTAGGTTGTGATTTTCTTCCAAGTTTAGTTGTTCCTGTTGCTTTTACTTTTGCCATAATATAATCATGCTAACTAAAATTTTAGCTTTTGTCAACAAATACCAATCAGATATAATATTAATAATAGGAGTTATTCTAATTTCCTTAATCGCTTACGCAGTTGGTTTTTTAACCGCCATAGAGCAATGTAAGCCCGACATACAAATATATGAACCAGAAACCATCACATCTAGCCATAATTATAGACGGTAACCGAAGGTGGGCTAAAAAAAGAAACCTTCCTACTTATTACGGCCATAAAAAAGGATTAGATAAGGTTGAAGAAATAGGGGATTATGCCATTGAAAAAGGAATAAAAACCTTAACCATTTTTGCTTTTTCCACTGAAAACTGGAAAAGATCTAAAACGGAAGTGACTTATTTAATGAAACTTTTGGGCCAAGCTTTAATTAATATTAAAAAGTATAATGAAAAAGGAATAAGACTGAATGTCATCGGTCAAAAAGAAAGGTTCTCCAAAAAATTACAAGAAAGAATAAAAAAAGCGGAAAAAGAAACAAAGAACAATAAAAGAGGACTTTTAAACTTGGCTATTTCTTATGGGGCTAAAGCAGAAATAGTTTCAGCCTTTAAAAAAACTATTGACAAAAAAGAAACAATAAACGAAAAGAATATTGAAAAAAATCTTTGGCTCTCTAGCTCTCCCGATTTAGTTATTAGAACCGGGGGAGAATACCGTCTTTCTAATTTTTTACTTTGGCAAATAGCTTACGCCGAACTCTATTTCACTAAAAAATATTGGCCCGATTTTACCAAAAAAGACTTAGATAAAATTTTAAAAGAATATTCCAATCGTTCTCGAAGATTCGGTAAAT
>PWMZ01000007.1 GCA_003559065.1 Candidatus Nealsoniibacteriota bacterium | reverse complement strand
GCAGAATATACTGGAGAAGAAACTTCTTTTTTGATAAGCAGGGCGGGAAAAACAAAGGAAGTTTCTATTTTTCCTGAAGATGAGATTATTGGGGTTCACTTGGTAAGAACAGCCATTAAAGAATACTCTTGGTACCAAGCTCCGACTCAAGGATTTTTAATGACCGGGAGATTAACCGCAGCGATAGTGATAAGCTTAGGAGACGCTCTTTATCGACTGATAAGCAGAACACCGATGCCAGATGAGTTCGAAGTAGTTGGTCCAGTAGGAATAGGGGTTTTAGCCTTTCAGTTCTTAGAAAGAGGATTAGTGGATTATTTGTGGCTAATGGTTCTAATTAGTATTTCTTTGGCTATTTTTAACTTGTTGCCGATTCCTGCTTTAGACGGAGGAAGGCTTTTATTCTTAATGATTGAAAAAATAAAAGGTAGGCCAGTTAATCCGAAATTAGAAAAAAGGCTGATTGGTATTTCTTTTGCTTTGCTTTTGGGCCTTTTTCTCATAATAACCTTTAGAGATATTTTAAGGATAGAAGCAATTAGTAATTTATTGGACAAATTATGAAACAATCACAAATTTTTTCCAGAGCCAAAAAAGAAAACGTTACCGATCAGTCAATTAATGCTAATTTGTTGATCAGATCCGGTTTTATTAGAAAATTAATGTCGGGGGTTTATTCTTATCTACCTTTAGGAAGTATAGTTTTAAAAAATATAGAGAATATTGTTCGTCAAGAAATGAACAAATTGGGAGGCCAAGAAATTCTAATGCCGGCTTTACATCCTAAGGAACCCTGGGAAAGAACGAAGAGATGGCAGAACAAAGAGATGTTTAAAATTAAAGATAGAAATTTTAGTTTGGGTTGGACTCATGAAGAAATAGTGGTTCCTTTAGCTAAGCAATTTATTGACTCTTATAAAGAATTACCTTTTTCTGTTTTTCAAATTCAGAATAAATTTAGGAATGAAGCTAGGGCCAAGTCAGGCCTTTTAAGAGGAAGAGAGTTTTTAATGAAAGACTTGTACTCTTTTCATCAAAACCAAGAATGTTTGGATTCATTTTATGAAAAAGCCATAAAAGCCTATTTTAAAGTTTACCAAAGGTGTGGTTTAAAAGAAAAAACTTTTTTAACCTTAGCTTCCGGAGGTAGTTTTAGCAAATATTCCCATGAGTTTCAGACTGTTATTGAAGCCGGAGAAGATGAAATATATTTATGTCCAAAATGCGCCTTAGCTATAAACAAAGAGATTATTGAAGAAGAAAAGTATCAATGTCCTCAATGCAAGAATAAGGATTTAAAGGTAGAAAAAGCAGCTGAAGTAGGTAATATTTTCAAATTGCAAGAAAAATATACCGAGCCTTTTGATCTGAAAGTAAAAGACGAAAAAGGAAAAGAAAGTTTTGTTTTAATGGGCTGTTATGGAATTGGTATTTCTCGGTTAATGGGGGCCATAGTTGAGGCTTTTCATGATGAAAAAGGGATTGTTTGGCCAAAAGAAGTGGCTCCATTTGATATTCATTTGATTCCCATAGGTAAAGTAAAAAAAGAAGCCGATAAACTATATGATAATTTACAAAAAGAGGGAAATAAAGTATTATACGATGACAGAGATAAAAGTGTCGGAGAGAAGTTTGCTGAGGCTGATTTAATTGGAATTCCCTTAAGGATGGTTCTTAGTGAGAAAACTTTAGAAAAAAAATGCGTAGAAACTAAAAAAAGAAATGAAACAAAAACTAAACTTCAAAAATATAAAGGATAAATTTTTTTCCTATTTTTCTAATGATATTGCCATTGATTTAGGAACAGCTAGTTCTTTAGTTTACGCTAAAGGAAAAGGAATTGTTATTAATGAGCCTTCGGTAGTAGCTGTTAACCAAAAAACCGGTCAAGTTTTAGCTATCGGTCAGGAAGCCAAAAAGATGGTAGGGAGAACTCCAGCTTATATTGTTGCTACCAGACCCTTAGTTGACGGAGTGGTTTCTGACTTTGAAATTACCGAACAGATGTTGAAGTACTTTATTGAAAAGGTGCACAAAAGAAAATTTCTTATTGGACCCAGACCGAGAGTAATAGTTGGTATTCCTTATGGAGTCACCGAGGTAGAGAAAAAGGCTGTTTGTGATGCCGCCAAAAATGCCGGAGCCAGGGAAGTCTTTTTGATTGAAGAACCAATGGCAGCCGCTATTGGAGCTCGGTTAACTGTTCAGGAAGCGGGGGGGAATTTTATTGTTGACATAGGAGGAGGAACAACAGAAGTAGCCGTTCTTTCTTTAGGGGGAGTGGTAATAGCTAGAAGCTTAAGGGCAGCTGGTGACAAACTAAATCAAGACATTATTGATTATGTTGAAAAAGAATACAAGTTATTAATTGGAGAAAGAGGAGCTGAACAAGCAAAAATAAGGATAGGCTCAGTTATTCCTTCGAAAGAAAAAAAAGAAATCCCCCTAAGAGGAAGGAACTTAGTTACCGGTTTGCCTGAAGAAATAGTGGTTTCTGATACTGATATTAGGAAAGCTTTGGAAAAAACAATTAAACAAATTATTGTAGCTATCAAAGGAACAGTAGAAGAAACTCCACCGGAACTTTTGGCTGATATTATGGAAAAAGGAATTTTTTTAGTCGGCGGAGGAGGATTACTGGACAATTTAGATAGACTAATCCAACAGGAAGTTAAAATTCCCACTAACCTGATTGAAGATCCGGTAACAGCAGTAGCTAGGGGAGCTGGTTTAGTTTTAGAAAACTTAGATGAATTAAGAGAGGTCTTGTCGGAAACAGAGAACTTAGCTCCACCTAAATAATTATGATATCTAAAAAAGAAGTTATTAATATTGCAAAGTTAGCTAGAATTAAGATAACCGGGGAAGAAGCAGAAGAGTTTCAAAAAGAATTTTCTGCTATTTTAGATTACTTTGAAGTTTTGAAAAAGATTGAAGGAAAAGAAAAAAAGAATAATTACTCGTCCGATGGATTTAGAAAAGACGAGATAGAAGAGTTTACCGATAATACTTTAGAAAAAGGAAAATATTTTAAAGTTAAAGAAATTTTTTCAAATGACAATTAAAGAGATTAATCAAGGGATAAAAGAAAAAAAGTTTTCTGTTTTGGAAATTACTAAAAGTTATTTAGAGAAAAAAGATAATCTTAACGCTTTTATTACTAAAACCGACGAACTAGCTTTATCACAGGCTGGGAAAGAGGGTGATTCAATTCTTTCTAAAATTCCTTATGCCTTAAAAGACAACCTGATGGTTAAAGGAACTAAAACTACCTGTGCTTCTAAAATGATGAAAGATTATGTTGCTCCCTATAATGCTACTTGTGTAGAAAAAATAAAGGGAATTATTTTAGGGAAAACTAATCTTGATGAATTTGCCATGGGTTCTTCTACAGAGACTTCTTATTTTTCTGTTACTAAAAATCCTCACGATAATTCTAGGGTGCCCGGAGGATCTTCCGGAGGATCGGCAGCAGCGGTAGCGGCTGATTTGGTGCCTTATGCCCTAGGATCTGATACTGGTGGTTCTATTAGATTACCGGCTTCTTTCTGCGGGGTAGTTGGTTTTAAGCCGACCTATGGAACTGTTTCCAGATATGGATTAGTTGCTTTTGCTTCTTCTTTGGACCAAATAGGTCCTTTAACTAAAACCGTTGAAGATGCCGAAACTGTTTTTAATGTTATCGCCGGAAAAGATAAAAAAGACGCTACTTCTTTTAAAAGAAAGGAAATAAAAAAGAATGAAAATTTTAAAATTGCCCTACCTAAAGAATATTTTGTCCCGGAAATGGATAATAAAATCAAAAAATTGATTGAAAAAGCAGTTGAAGGTTTAAAAACGGAAAAATCAAGCCTACCTAATACTGAATATGCTTTGCCGGCCTATTATATTATTTCTACTTCGGAGGCTAGTGCCAACTTAGCCAGGTTTGATGGAATAAGATATGGCTTTCAAAAAGAAAGTAAAGACCTTTTATCTTCTTATTTAAATACAAGAGCTGAGGGGTTTGGTAAAGAGGTAAAAAGAAGAATTATGCTGGGAACTTTTTCTCTTTCTTCTGGTTATTATGATGCTTATTATTCCAAAGCTCAAAAAACAAGAGAGTTAATTAAAGAAGACTTTGAAAAAGTTTTTCAGAAATTTGATTTTATTATTACTCCTACTTCGCCTAACACCGCCTTTAAAATAGGAGAGAAAAAAGATCCGATTTCTATGTATTTAACTGATATTTTTACTGTTTCGGTTAATTTGGCTGGTTTGCCAGCTATTTCTATTCCGGTAGGGAAAATAGATGGTTTACCGGTAGGCTTGCAAATTATTGGGAAAAGATTTGATGAAGAAAATCTTTTTCAATTAGCTAAAATTATTGAGAAAAAATGTCAGAAATAATCATAATGGGAGGAAGTATTTTATATCTTATTTTTTGGTATTTGAGAATACTAGCCATTATTCTTTCTGGGATTATGGTTACGGTTATAATTATTTTCGTTGTAAAGACCAATTGGCCAGAATACTCTTTCTTAGAAAGTTTGGTAGAATTTTTAAGAAGTAAGCCCTATGGGATGAAAAAACTTCAGAAAAAGTGGAAGACTATTTCCGAAAGATTAAAAACCGGCAATCCAGCCGAGTATAAGATGGCCATAATAGAGGCGGACGAATTTTTAGAAGAAACCTTAGCAAAAATGAAGTTTGAAGGTCAGAATAATAAAGAAAGATTGGCCAAAGTTCCTGGCGTTATTTTAGAAAACACCGAAGAAGTAGAAAAAGCTCATTTAATAAAAGATAATATCGTTCAAGATCCTGATTATCAGATTGACTTGGAAAAAACTAAAAAGATACTTTCCGCCTACGAAAAAGTTCTTAGACAGCTGTATGTTCCTTGATTTTTTAAGAGATTTATTCTATACTGTTTAACGCGGGGTGGAGAAGTAGTATCTTGCGAGGCCCATAACCTCGAGACCCAGGTGCAACTCCTGGCCCCGCAACAAACGTTAGAGCCGGTGTAGCTCAGTGGTTAGAGCAGAATCTTCATAAGGTTAAGGTCGCAGGTTCGATTCCTGCCACCGGCATCTTTTTAAAAAGAAGGGGGTGTAGCTCAACTGGTTAGAGCGCGTGCTTGTCGAGCATGAGGTTGTGGGTTCGAGTCCCATCACTCCCGCAGTTGTAATCCGAGAATATTTTCGCGGGTTTTTAATTACCAATATTAGGGTTTATTGAGAACAAAAGGATAATGTAGTATGATAGATTAATAAAAAAATATTATTTATGACAAAAAAACTAATATTATTTGATATTGACAAAACCTTAATTAAAAAAATAGAG
>PWMZ01000069.1 GCA_003559065.1 Candidatus Nealsoniibacteriota bacterium | reverse complement strand
CTATAATTAGAACTAAAACCAAAATCACCAAAATAATTAAAAGTATCTTTTTCATTTTATTTTATTTTTTAAAAAGCCGACCTTTAATCTTAGTTTATATTAGTCATTACCATAGAATTGTCAAATAAAAAAGCCCTAAAAATTAATTTAAGGCTTAAAAATAAAAGTTATTTTATTATTCCAAGTCCTCTGGAAGTTCTTCGTCATTAAGATCTTCTGGAATTTCTATTTCTGTATCTTCTAAGTCTAGAACTTCGATATCCTCTATATCTATATCGCCTAATTGTTCGTCCGGAACTATCGGTTCTCCTTCTGGAGTATCAATTTCATCTATAGGGTCTACCGATTCCCTAGTAGCTAAAACAACGATAAAGACTAATACTACGATCACAATTATCGCTATAAGTATTTTTTGATTTTTAGACATTTTATTTTTTTTCTTTTTAAAACCGACCTTTCTTCACAACCTAACAAAATTAAATGATTTGTCAAATAATCTTTTCAAGATACTTTTTTATTTTTAATTGTTCTTCTAAGCTATTCTTAAATTCTAAAGCTATAAAATTGGAAAAATAACAAGAAGGATATTTTTTTAAATAATCTAATTCTGAAAGATCATTTAAAAAATGAGTGGCCTTTTCCAGATTTTTCTTAATAGCACTTATATGATTACAACCTATTTTATATTTTTTTAAAATTTTTTTATTGGCTTGATATTTCTTTTTATTCAATAGGCGGCTTTCTTCTAAGTGACTTAAGTCCAAACAAATACCAGCAAAATTATTTATTTCTTTTTCTGACAAATATTTATGATTTTCAATATAGATAATATTTTTGTACTTAGAAAAGTCATTCAAAATAGGATGCTGATCTTTAGAGTGAATATTAAATATTTCGGTTTGGTATTTCTGGACAAAATAATCAAGTTCCCATAATTCCATATCGCCTCTTAAATGAACGAAAGGAATACTTTTAACTTTTGATTTTTCTAGCAAGTCATAAAATTCTTTTCTTTCTTCTAAGAAAGTAGGAAAAACGGCTACCTCCTTTAAAGAGGTATTTTTTAACTTTTTTTTCCAAAAAGAACCGGGAACAGTGGTAATAGAAGGTAAAATTTTTCTCATAAATTAGTAGGAAAATCTAGAAAAACGGTTTTTACTTTAAATTTACTCTCTATTTTTTTAGCTAAGGCTTTTAGTCCAACTGTTTCGGTAGCATAATGACCGGCAAAAATAACATTTATTTGAGCGTCTTTGGCTACTTCTTTAACATCAGCGGCATCACCGGTGATATATAAATCCAATTTTTTTTCTATTGCTTCAAAAATATTCCAGGGTGCCCCACCGGAAACCACTCCTATTTTTTTTACCTTTTCTTTTCCATGGTCTAAAATAATACATTCGGTTTTAAGTTTTTTTTCCAGTTTTTTAACAATTCCCTTCAAACTAACCACCTTTCCACTTCCCGACCAGCCCACTCCTGCTAAGGGCTCTTCGGGTTTTATCTGAAGTAACTTTAAAAGCTGAGCATTATTACCGATTACAGGATGTTTATCCAAAGGTAAATGGCAAGCATATAAAGAAATATTTTCTTTTAAAAGAATCTCTGTTCTTTTTTTATTAAAACCTTTTAAAGAAGGATTGGCCTTTTTCCAAAAAAGACCGTGATGAGTAATAATTAAATCCGGTTTTTCTTTAGCTATTTTTTGAAAAACATTAGCTCCAGCGGTAACACAAAAAGCTATTTTTTTAATCGATTTTCTTCCTTCTACTTGTAAGCCGTTCCAAGAATCATCTTCTATTTCTTCAATTTTTAAATAATCATTTAAAAAATTTACTAATTTGTTTAACTTTTCCATATATTAAAATTATATCATGTTTGGCAACAAAAAAACAGAGAAATAGATTCTCTGTTTTTTCATGGTCCTTTATTCAACAATAATATCGTCCAGATCTTCTAAATCAAACTCCATATCCTCGAAGTCCTCCGCATCGAACTCTATATCTTCAAATCCTTCTGGGTCGATCATATTAGTAAAATCCTCAAACTCTACATTTTCTGGAATAGTGAAAACATCATCGTCCAACGCAATTCTTTGGCAATCAATTTTAAACTCTTGTTCTACTTGCAAAAAAGATTCTCTATCTCCGATGTGAGCGAAAAGAGGAATCTCTATTATTTCTCTTTCTCCAATTTCAAACTTGGTTGCTTCATATTCATTCCAAAGGTAAGCCATATTACCTTTAAGGATAACGGTGTAATCTTCTTCCTCTTGCCGGCTACTTATTTTTACCATCCCTTTTTTAATTTGAGCCAAAAGTTCTTGTTCTGGCCATTCTCCTGCAGCCGGTTCTACGAAAGTACACTGAGCGGACCCATCTTCATAAAAGGCATCCTGAATAATGGCCATATTATCATCTTCTTCAGAAACCAAGTTCATTAAAAAGAGCAAAGCGCCAAGTATAACTACTACTATTACGACTAAAATAATTTTTTTCATATTTTTTCTTTCTTAATTTTTGCCGACCTTTTTTACACTCTAACTTAAATTTAATTTTTTTGCAAAAAGTCATAGCACGATAACAAAGCCTTCGTTCCTTCTCCGGCCGCTATAACAATTTGTTTATCTTTAATGTTAGTGACGTCACCGGCAGCAAATAAACCAGGAGTTTTCGTTTGATTATTATAAAAGTCTATCTCGATCTCTTTTTTCTCGTTAAATTCAACTAAATTATTTTTCAAAAAAGCAGTTATTGGATCAGATCCTATTTGAATAAAAACACCGTCTGTTTTCAAGGTTTTGCCCGAATATTTTATCTCTTTGACAAAAATATCTCCCCTTACTTCCTCTATCGAAACATTGGTCAACAACTTTATCTTTTTTTCCTCGGCTTTTTTTTGCAAAATCTTATCAGCTTTAAAGGTCGAAGAATTTTCCAAAAGATAAACCTCTTTAGCTTGATTGACCAACTCAATAGCCGCCTCAAATCCGGCATTACCACCGCCAATAACAACTACTGTTTTATTTTTAAAAAAAGCAGCATCGCAAGTAACGCAATAAGAAATTCCTTTGCCAACAAATTTTTTCTCTCCCGGAATATTCAAAGACCTTGGTTTTCTTCCCGAAGCTACAATAATTGTTTTAGATTGAAGTTCTTGATTTTCGGTTTTTACTAAAAAACTATCTTTTTTTTCAACCGTCAAAACCTTTTCTTCAAGAATTTCTAAATCATAATCATTCAAATGATCCTGAAACTTTTCCATTAACTGAGGCCCTAGGATATTTTTTTCTCCCGGCCAATTTTCAATTTCTCCCGCTAAACCGGTTTGACCGATAAAGTCCTTACTTATTAATAAGGTTTTTATTTCTTTCCGAGCGGCATAAATAGCAGCAGTAATACCGGCCGGTCCTCCACCTATAATAATTAATTCGTACATAACCTTAAATTAACAAATTTTTTAAAAAAATCAAATTTTAATTTTAAGAATATCTCCTTCTTGGACTATATAGTCTTTCCCTTTTTCCCTAACCCTACCTTTTTCCAGCAGCTCTTTCCAGTTAATTACTTCAGCTTTGATAAAATTTTTTTCAAAGTCAGTATGAATTTTCCCGGCAGCTTCAATAACTTTCTTTCCTTTTTCCAAGGTCCACGCCCTCACTTCAGATTCATTAATAGTAAAAAAGGTTATTAAATCTAAAAGTTGATAGCTTTTTTTAATTAAAAGGTCTAGTTCTGATTCTTTTTCCAAACCAAAACTTTCTCTTTCTTTTAAAGAAAGATCCGCTACCTCTAATTCAGTTAAAATATCAATTACCAGATAAGGCCAATTATTTTTTTCGAATATTTCTTTTAGCTCTTCAGATATACTGCCGGCATTCAAAAGATAAAGTCTTGGTTTAATAGTTAACAATTGTAGCTCTTGAATGGTTTCTAATTCTTGATCACTTAATAACTGTTCAGAAAGAAGCTTTCCTTCATTTAATAAATCTTTCACTCTTTTTAAATGAGGCATTTTTTTCAAAACCTTTTGTACTGTTTCTAAGTCTTTTAAAATTAATTCAGTATCCAAAGTTTCTTTTTCTTTTAAAGGATCAACAATTTCTTGAACATTAATAACATTTTTTTTATCAAAAGATCTTAAAACGTATAAAAGAGCATCAACTTCTCTAATGTTGGCTAAAAATTGATTGCCTAAACCTTCTCCTTTGTTGGCTCCTTTGACCAAACCAGCAATATCAACGAAATCAATGGTAGTGTATATTTTATTTAAACCCGCTAAAAAAGCTAACTGGTCTACTCTTTCATCTTTAACCAAAACTTTACCTAAATTAGCCTCAATGGTACAAAAAGGATAATTTTCTTTTTCTACCTGTTTTTTAGTAATAGTTTGAAAGAGGGTCGATTTGCCAACGTTAGGCAGGCCCACTATGCCAATTGAAAAAGCCATTAGTCTATTAGTTTAAAAACTTTATCGTTTTTCCTTGCCCTTTCTTTAACCTTAATCCCTATCTCTTCTCCTTTTTCTCCTTTTTCAACTTTCCTTTTATCAATTTGAATAGATTCAACTTTTTGTTCAAAAAAAGTGGTGCTACCTTCAAAACAAACTTTCTCTCCTTTTTCTAACTGATCGTGCTTTAGATATAAAGAAGCTACTTTTTCTTTTGAATAGTAATGGGTTACTTCCCCGAGTAATAATTTTTTTTCTAAAGCGGCGCTACCTGAATGCTCAAAGTTAATCCCCTCTTTGCCTGGCTGACCGAAATAAAAGCCGGTAGTAAAATTACGGTTGTAAACTTTCTTTAATTCTTTTTTCCATTGCTGGCTCTTTTTTTTAGAAAAATTGCCTTCATAATATTCATCAATTGCTTTTTTGTAATACTTAGCTGTTTCTTGAATATACTTAGGGTCTCTATTTCTTCCCTCTATTTTAAAAGCATCAACGCCCAATTCTATCAACTCGGGAATATATTCTATCATACACAAATCTTTAGGACTTAAAAAACATTTACCGGTAGTTTCTAACTTATTACCATACTCATCTAACATGGTCCATTTTCTCCGGCAAACCTGGTAACAAGACCCCTTATTAGCTGATTTGTTATCAAAATAAGAAGAAAGGATACACCTGCCAGAAATAGCTAAACACATAGCTCCATGAACAAAAACTTCCAGTTCTAAATTGGTTTTTTCTCTTATCTCTTTTATTTGTTCTAAAGTCAACTCTCTGGCTAAAATAACCCTTTTAGCTCCTAATTTTTGATAAAAACGAGCACTTTTAAAATTAGAAACATTGGCTTGAGTAGAAATGAAAAAATCCAAACCGTAATCTTTTGCCATTTTTAAAACAGCCAGATCCCAAACGATAATAGCATCCACTTTAGCTTTTTTGGCTTCTTGAATAATTTTCTCTATTTTTTTCAAATCAGAGTTATAAACCAAAGAATTAAGGGTTAAATAAGCTTTAATTTTCTCTTTATGAATTTCCCTAACAAAAGCTTTTAATTCTTTTAATTCCAAGTTATTGGCTCTAGTTCTCATGCTAAAGTCAGAAACACTGAAATAAACAGCGTCAGCAAAAGCTTTGCAAGCTTGAAAGCTGGCTCTATTTTTGATAGGACACATTAGTTGCACTTTTTTCATGACTTAAATAGTTGGCAAAAACAATGACCGTCTTTTTCAATCTCTTTTTTATGAAAAACACAAGGACAAACATTCTTTTGGTCCTCTTTTTCATCGCCAGTTATTCTTCTACAAGGACAGTATCTTTTGCCATACTTTTTCTCATTGTTTAACAGGCCCTTCACAACTTTCTTATTTTTTAATTTAAAATTATTTTTTTGAGCGTAATCTTTCGCCCATTCAGTTATTTCTTTTTCTAGAACTCTCTCTAGCCATTCTTTTATTTCTTCTTCTTTTTTAACCCCGATAAATCCGGACAAAGGTTTCCCTTCTTTAAAAAGAACAACCAAAGGAATTCTGGAAATTTCCATTTTTTGAGCTATCAAAGGGATGTTGTCAACATTTACTTTTTCAAATAAAATTACTTTTTCAAATTCTTTCACCGTTTTTTCTAAAATTGGAGCCAATATTTTGCAAGGCTCACACCAGTTAGCAAAAAAGTCCACTAAAGTAAACTTATTTTTTTCTATCTCCTTTTGAAAGTTTTGGTCATTTATCATATATTACATCCTACCTTATTTTAAACTATCTT
>PWMZ01000058.1 GCA_003559065.1 Candidatus Nealsoniibacteriota bacterium | reverse complement strand
GAAATAACCGGTTATTTCGGTCCCAAAACTGAACAAGCAGTTATTCTTTTTCAAGAAATGTATTATCAGGACATTTTAGAACCTTCAAATCTTACTAAAGGAAATGGTTTAGTAAGAGCTGGTACTAGGGCAAAGTTGAATGAGGTTTGCTTTCAAGGAGGAGAAATTTTAGAGTTTTCTTTAGCCACTTTGGACCAGGAAAATCTTTTAGAAACAGCAAAAGAGCTAAAGAACCAGTTTGAAAAATTAGGAATAAAAGTAAATATTGAAAAAATTCAAGAAGAAGAAATTAAAAACAGAGAATATCAGTCTTTTTTAATCGGCATTGTTTCTTCGGCCATTTTGGATCCTTTACCTTTTTGGCATTCAGAACAAAAAAAAGATCCGGGATATAATTTTTCTTTATACGAGAACAAAAAAGCTGATGACTTGCTAGAGAGTTTAAGAGTTACTTTCGAAGAAGAATTAAGAAAAGAAAAATTGAGACAATTAGAAGAGTTAATTGTTGAAGATATGCCAGCTTTGTTTTTATACACTAAGGGGTACTATTACAATGTCTCTGATCGGGTAAAAGGAATAGAATTGGAAAAGATTATTAATACTTCTCATCGTTTTTCCGGTATCGATAGTTGGTACATTAGAGTTAAAAGACAATGGAAATAAGGTATTTAAAAGATTTAGAAAAAGTAGTTTATGATAAAGAATGGTTTAGAAGTTCTCCTAATTTGGAGCTTTATTATATGTTCAGAGGGGAAGACCAAAAAGGAGAGCTAAGATATGATGTTACTGTTTTAAACGAAGGGCCCCTAGGAAAAGAATATCTTAAAACTAAAGGGCACAAACATAAACAGAACATAGGCGAACTATATACGGTCTTAGAAGGGAAAGCTTTCTTTTTAATGCAAAAAGAAAACGGAGAAGTTGTTGAAGACGTTTATGCCGTTTTAACAAAAAAAAATGAATCAGTTATTATTCCCTCTAGTTACAGTCATATTACTTATAACGCTTCTTTGAATGAAAAATTAAAAATGGCTAACTGGGTTTCTCAAGAATGTGATAACGAGTATTCTTTTTTAGAGGAAATGGAAGGAGCTTGTTATTATTACACTTTAAAAGGTTGGGTTAAAAATAAAAATTATAAAAAAATATCAAAATTGAGATTTGAAAGGCCCTTAAAAAAAATGCCTGAAAATCTTGATTTCTTAAAATATGGAAAATCTTAAAATTACAGCTTTAGGAGGGTTGGGTGAGGTCGGAAGAAACTTATTTGTTTTAGAACATAAAAAAGATGTTCTGGTTTTAGATATGGGCTTAAGGTTTCCGGAAGAAAATATGCCGGGGGTCGACTTTATTATTCCTAACGTAGAATACTTGAAAGGAAAAAACGTTAAAGGAGTTCTTATCTCTCATGGTCATTATGATCATATTGGAGCCATTCCTTATGTTTTTAAAAAAATAAACAATCCACCGATTTTTTGTTCCGATTTGACCAAAGGAATTATTATAAAAAGACAACAAGAATTTTCCGGTGAAAAACCTTTAAAAATAGATACCGTTAAAGATGGAGACAAGAAGAAAATCGGTTGTTTTGAAATAGAGTTTTTTCACCAGAATCATAGTATTCCCGGTACCTTAGGTTTTTTTATTAAAACTCCAGTAGGTAATATTTTACATACTGCCGATTTCAAGTTTGAAAAAACTCCGGTTAACGAAAAACCAACTAACTTTGAAAAGATAAGAAAATTTGGGAAAAAGGGTATTTTGCTTTTGATGTCTGACTCTACCGGAGCGGAAGAATTAGGACATTCTCTTTCTGAATCGGAAATTCAAAAGAATTTGGAACAAATCTTCAAAGAAAGTAAAAATCGAATTTTTGCTGCTACTTTTGCTTCTTTGATAAACAGAATTCAACAAATTGTTTCTCTTTCGGAGAAATATGGTAGAAAAGTTTGTTTTGAGGGTTATTCTATGAAGAATAATGCTGAAATAGCCCAGAATCTAGGTTATTTAAAAGTTAAAAAAGATACCTTGGTTTCTTCTAAGGATCTGAAAAAATATCCTGATAATAAAATAACTATTATTTGTACTGGAGCTCAGGGAGAAGATAATGCCGTTTTAATGAGGATCGTTAATAAAGAGCATCGGTTCTTAAAAACCAAAAAAGGAGACTCTATTATTTTTTCTTCTTCTATTATTCCTGGTAACGAAAGATCAGTTCAAATTTTAAAAGATGAGTTTTACAGAAATGGCATGAGGGTTTTTCATTACAATATGATGGATATTCATAGTGGAGGACACGCTCAATCGGAAGAATTAAAACAAATGATAGAAATGACCAACCCTAAATTCTTTTTGCCCGTTCATGGACAGTTTTCCATGTTTTCTAGTCATGCCGAAATAGCTAGATCAACCGGTTTGTCTGAAAAAAATATTCTTATTGCCGAAAATGGACAGGTTTTAAATTTAAGCAAAGATAAGTTTTTTGTTGAATCTAAGGTCCCTGCTAATTATGTTATGGTAGATGGATTGGGGGTAGGTGATGTTGGAGAGGTGGTTTTAAGAGATAGAAAATTATTAGCCCAAGATGGTATGTTTGTAGTGATAGTAGCGGTTGATACCGAAAAAGGAAGGGTTAAAGGTTCTCCTGATATTATTTCTCGAGGCTTTGTTTATTTAAGAGATTCAAAGGGTTTATTGGCTGAAACGAGAAAAAAGACTATTAACCTGGTTAACAAAGCGGCTGGTTCCGGAGGAGCGGTTAACTGGACTTTTGTCAAAGACGAAATTAGGAATAAAATAGGAAGCTTTCTTTACTCTAAAACCAGAAGGAGACCGATGGTTTTACCAGTAGTTATTGAGGTTTAAAAAAAATAATGGTAATATAAAATATATGAGAATATTTTCAGGGATAAGGCCAACAGGAACTATTCATTTAGGAAATTATTTAGGAGCCATTAAACAATGGATAGACTTGCAACAAGACAATGAGTGTGTTTTTTCGGTGGTAGATCTGCATGCTATCACTAGTCCTTATGATAAAAAGAAATTTTCTGACAATGTTTTACAAATGGCTTCTGCTTATTTAGCTTTGGGCTTGAATCCGGAAAAGTGCCTTTTGTTTGTTCAGTCACATATTAAAGAACATGCCGAGTTAGCTTGGTTGTTGGGGACTATTTGTCCTTTAGGGGATTTAAAAAGAATGACCCAGTTTAAAGAAAAATCTAAAACCCAGGATGTTAATGCCGGTCTTTTTAATTATCCTGTCTTGATGGCTGCTGACATTCTTTTATACCAAACAGAGATAGTGCCGGTTGGACAAGATCAAAAACAACACGTTGAATTAACCAGGTCTTTGGCTCAAAAGTTTAATAAAAAGTTTGGTAAGACCTTTCAGGTACCTTCTCCCCAAATTTCTAAAGAAGGAGCTAAAATTATGTCTTTGACGGAGCCCAAGAAAAAAATGTCCAAATCCGATAAAGATAAAAGCTATATCGAGATATTTGAAGAAGATGAAAAGATTAGAAAAAAAATTATGTCAGCTAAAACGGATACCGGAAAAAAGATTAAATATGATCCTATTAAAAAACCAGGTATTTCTAATCTTTTAAATATTTATAGTTTATTAAGCTCTAAAAGCGTTAAAGAGTTAGAAGGGGTGTTTGCTGACAAATCTTATCAGTCTTTTAAAAAAGATTTAGCTGAACTAATAATTAATTATTTAGAGCCCTTTAAAAGAAAGCAAAAAGAATATTTACAAAGAGAAGTTTATGTTAAAGAAATTTTAGACCAGGGGAGAAAGAGAGCTCAATCTATTGCTTTATCTACCATGGATGAGGTTAAGAAAAAGATGGGTCTTGAATAATTTTAAATAATTCTTTCTTTTTCTCTTTTAATATTTTTTTAGAATTAGCCTCTATTGTTAATCTTACTAAGGGTTCTGTTTGGGAAGTTCTTAAACAGAACCACCAATCTTTATCTTTTATTGTTATTCCATCTAAGAAGTCTTGGTCCTGTTTTGAGTAGGTAGTTTTTATTTTTTCAAAAAGAGTTTTTTTGTCTTTAATTTTAAAATTTATTTCTTTTGTTTTAAAATAGGGTAAACTAGGCAATGGTTTTTCGTTTATGCTTTTTAAAATTATTAAAAAAGCAATAAAGCCGGAATCGAAAAAGCCATTGTTTTTAAAAGAATAGTGACCCGAAAGTTCTCCTCCCAAAATAGCTTGGTGTTTTATCATATTTTCTCTGATATTAACAAAACCTACTTTTGATCTTATAGGGATTCCTCCCCATTTTTTGATTGATTCAGCAATAAACTTGGAAGAGTTAACATTAAAAACCACTGGTCCTTTTTCTTTTTTAAAAAAGTTTTCAATTAGCATTAAAAAACAAATATCGGGATTAATTATTTTTTTTTTTCCCAAAAAAATCCTATCTGAATCTCCATCGAATAAAAAAGTAAGTTTGTTTTCTATTTTTTTTTCTAAAGGATTGGGTCCTCCGTTAGGAAAGTTACCATCGGGTTCATAATTTAAAGGAATAATGTTTTTAATATCTAACCTTTTTAAAATTAAACCAGCCGTGCCGTTACCAGCATCAACTACTACTTCTTTTTTGTTTTCAAAGTCAATAAAAGAATTGAGGTAAGTAATATAGTCTTTGAAAGGATCAAAATTAATAATTTTTCCCTCTTTTTTCTTTTCTAACTCTTTCAATTCTTTCATTTCTTTACCTCTGATAAAGTTGACTTTACCTTGTTTCTTTTCCATCATTTTAAATCCATTGTATTCTTTGGGATTATGACTGGCGGTAATCATAATACCCCCAGAAAACTCATATTTAAAAACAGAAAAATAAATCAACTCGGTTGGAGCCATTCCAATTTTGAAAACATCAGCCCCTTGAGAGGTAATTCCTTTAGCTAAAGAGGTAAATAGGGAAGGAGAAGACAATCTGGCATCATAAGCTACCACTATTTTTTTGGCCTTGGTTTTTTCAACAAAGTTTTGACCGAGTAAGTAAGCCGTTTTTTGAGAGATTTCTTGGGGGACAATTCCCCTAATATCGTATGATCTAAAAATACTCATTATTTAATATTATCATTTTAAAAAATGATTGGCAACTATCTTTAATTATTCCTTTAAAAATGCTATAATAAAACCGTGAAACCTGTCAATCAATTCATTAAAGAAAGGCCTTATCTGGTCTGGTCTACTAAAAATTATGAGGGTCTTTCTCAAGAAGCTATTGTGGAAGCGGTTTTAAATTACGGCGATATTAATGACCTTAAAAAATTAATTGAAATATTGGGGATTGAAAAAACAGCTGAAATATTTAAAAAAGAATCGAACAGAAAAAGATCCAATTATCGGCCGGAAGTTAAAAACTATTTTGACCTTTATTTTGATAAATATGCATAAAGAAATATTAACCAAAAAACAAAAGGAATTTTTTCCCGATTTAAGCTTATTCTCTCCCGATTTTGGATTGGTGGGAGGTACCGCCATTGCCCTTCACCTTGGGCACCGGCAATCAGTCGACTTTGGCTTGTTCAGCAATAAAGAATTTGATAATTTAGCCATTAAAAAAAAGATTAAAAAAAGAATAAAAGTAGAAAAAGTATTGGTGGATCAATCGGACGAGTTCAGTTTTATTTCCGATGGGGTAAAGTTTACCTTTTTTTATTATCCCTTCCAGATTGATTTTTCTCAAAAAATAGATGATTTAAAATTACCTGATTTATTAACTTTAGTAGCCATGAAAGCCTATTCTTTGGGGCGAAGAGCAAAATGGAAAGATTATATTGATCTTTATTTCATTATGAAAGATCATTTTAATATTAAAAAAATTATTGAAAAGACGAAAAATGTTTTTGGTAATGAATTCAATGAAAAAATTTTTAGAACCCAACTTTCTTATTTCAAAGATATAAATTACAGTGAAAAAATTGTTTATCTTGCTGGATTTGAAAAAGAAGAAAAAGAAATTAAAAAAGAACTAACCAACTTTAGCCTGGATTATTCTTGATAAGTCATTTCTAAAGGTTAACAAAAAAGTATACTATCGTTATTTGAGTTCTTTCTTTGTTTGAGTTAGAATATATTTTAGCTATGAAAGACAATCTAATTAAAATTAGAGGAGCTAAGGTTCATAATCTTAAAAACATTAACCTTGATATTCCTAGGAATAAGCTGGTTGTTATCACCGGTATTTCCGGTTCTGGTAAGAGTTCTTTAGCTTTTGATACTTTGTATGCCGAAGGCCAAAGAAGGTACGTAGAAAGCCTGTCAGCTTACGCTAGGCAGTTTTTAGGTATCATGGACAAGCCAGAGGTAG
>PWMZ01000022.1 GCA_003559065.1 Candidatus Nealsoniibacteriota bacterium | reverse complement strand
GATAAAAGTCTTTTCTGTCTTTTTCTGGCATATCGGCTCTTCTCATAGCGGCCATTTGCATTTTAGAAACTAAAATTAAACCTAATAAAGAACTACTAACCTCACCGGTTCTTCCTTTAGACAAATTAGCTAAAAATATTTTTCCTTCATTCATAATTTTGTTCAAATCAAAACCAGAATGAGCTTGACCAATAATATTTCTTAACATTTCGTTCTCGATAAATCTTCCTAACTTAGAAACAACATAACCCAACATATCAGATTTAGTGCTACCGGTTGTTTGTTTCCATTCTTTTTCCCAAAACAGCCTTACTACCGGATCAGTAATATTGGCTAATCTTTCTTCCATAAAACTATCATCAGTAAATAATCTTGGAATTTCTACCAAAGTACCTGGATCTTCTTTATTAGCCATTAAAGCTAACATGGCGTTTCTCATATAATGTTCAAACATAGGGCCGGTAATTTCCGGCGGAAATAATTTCTGAAAAATACTTATCATTTCTTGAACGGCAAAATCTTTTTGATCGGGAGTATCATACTCTAACATATTTAAACCTACCGGTCTTTCGGTATTGAAAGGTTCAAATAGGACAACATCATCAAATCTTTCTTTAGGAATATTCGCTAGGGTATCTTCTACCAAATCACCATGAGGATCCACAACCGCTACTCCTCTTCCTTTTTTAATATCTTGTCTGATATGTTCTTGAATTAAAGAAGATTTACCAGTACCCGTTTGTCCAATAATATAGAAGTGTCTTCTTCGGTCTTGATCGGAAGCAAAATAGGTTGTTTTTTCTTCTTCTCGATAAACTACGTTTCCTATTAATAATTCTCCTGAAGTAGGTAAATTGGAAGGAGGAGCTACCTCTCCGCTGGTGACCCACCTTATATTAGGAGAACCCAGGTCATGGGTTGGTAAATGATAAACGCTAGTTATTTCTTCTAAATTTAAAATATTCTTTCTTTTTTTATTAAAATTTCTAAAACTGTAATTATAGATAAACTTTCTTATTTTCTTTTTTTTAATAAGATTAACTTTAAAAGAGTTCAAGCCGGAAAATTGGCCCAAGGAAGCCTCTAAATAAGAAAGAATTTCTTCAGCTCTCTCTTTTTCTTTGGCGGAAGCTACTAGCCTAATGTTGACTTCAAATAAGGGCTTTTTGATTTTGTTTTGAACGGCCTCAATAATGGATTCGTCTATTGAGCCCCCTCTTTCTTCCTCTTCTTTCTTCGCGCTTTCTATTGTTTTTTTGATTTCTCCTTTCTGAGAAGCTTGAATAGCTTGGGAAAGATTTTTTCCTTTTTTTAAAAAAGAAATAATCTTATTTCCTTGCTTTTTAAATTTAGAATATTTAAAAGGTTTTAAAACCAATTGCAAAGCAACTCCTTCTTCCGGTTTTATTTTACTTAAAGCATTAGCAATGCTAGATAAAGGGTCTTCACTTAAGGCGGTATAAGTATTAATTGGCAAAAAATCTGTTTCTTGAAATGTTAAATAAGCACCTACTGTTTTGCTTCCTGGTTCAAAAATAGTATAGTCTTGAGATATTTTATGTACTTGAGCTGACGGATAAACACCTTGAACATATTTTTCCAAAGAAGATTCCATTCTTTTAGGAACAGCGATATAAAATTCAATGTCCGACCCTCCTTCTTCCGAGGCTATTTCAAAAACAACTCTTTCTTTGGAATTTAAAAAAGAAGAGAAAACTTGCTCCATAGAACCAATAATTTCTTTCTTTTCTTGTTTTTCTTCCTTGCCAAATTGAGGTACTCTAACGGAAAAAAGAACCATATCAAGGCTCTTTAAAAGATGAGTGGTTTTTTTCTTTTTAATTATTAAAATCAAAAAGACAAGGAAAATTATTGGTATTAGAAGTAAAAAATAATAATACATTATAAGTATTTTTTGTACCTTTCTCCCTCAGCTAGTTGATCACGAAAAGTATCAATAGTATAAGCATCTCCAGTCTTCAAAGCTATTTGGATTGCTTTTAATAACCCTCTTGACTCAGCTAAACTAAAAAGCCTCTCCACTTTTCCAGATTTAGAAGGGATTTTTTCAACCTTTTCTGCTTCTTTTTTTACTTCCTCCTCTTCCTCTGAGGCTTTTTTAAAAGTTGGTTTTTCGGCAGGCTCTTTTTCTGGAATTGATTCTTTTTTTTCAACCGGTTCTTTTTCTATCTCCGGTTCTTTTTCCAAGGCTCCCCGAATAAAATCTCTGATTTCTTTTTCTTCTTCCATATTTATGGTATTATAATAGTAATAAAATAAAAAAGCAAGTATGAAAATAGTATTTTTCGGCTCTTCCAATTTTTCCAATATAATTTTAAAAAAGTTTAAAAAAACAGAATTTGCTCCTTCCTTAGTCATAACCGACAAATTACCAATAAGGCTTGAAGGAGATCTTTTTATTGTCGCTTCTTTCGGAAAAATACTCTCTAAAAAGATTATTAATATTCCCAAACATGGTTGTTTAAATGTTCATCCCTCCTTGCTTCCTGAATATCGAGGACCCTCCCCTATTCAACAAACCATTTTAAATAATGATAAAAAAACAGGCAGCACTATTATTTTAATGGATGAAAAAATAGATCATGGAAAAATAATAACTCAAAAAGAAATCAAAATTGGAAAAGAAACTTTTTTAAGCTTGGAAAAAAAATTAGCCGAGCTATCTTTTAATCTTTTAATTGAAATTTTACCTAAATGGATTGAAGGTAAAATTAACCCGAACCCCCAAAAAGAATCGGAAGCTACCTACACAATTTTATTAAAAAGAAATGATGGCAAAATTAATTGGAAAGAATCTTCTTTAAAAATTGAAAGGAAAATAAGAGCCTTTGATCCTTGGCCGGGTACATTTACTTTTTGGAAAAATATTAGAATTAAAATTTTGAAAGGAAAAGAAAACAAAAAAAACCTTTCCAAAATTCCTGGAAAGGTTCATAAAAACTTGATTGTCCAATGCCAAAAAGGGACTCTAAAAATAGAAAGATTACAAATAGAAGGTAAAAAGCCGACTAATAGTAGGGATTTTTTAAACGGTCACCCGGAAATTATCGGGAATGTTTTAGGTTCTTGATTTCTTTTTCGGAAAAGCCGAAATGATGAGCTATTTCGTGATAAACCGTTTTAGCAACAATTTTTTTAATATCCTCTTTATTTTTAGCTATTTTTTCAATTGATTTTTTGAAAATAGTTATTTTATCAGGCAACACTTGTCCATAGCTCCACCTTTTGTTTTTCGGTACCCCCTGGTAAAGGCCTAAAACCAAAGAATTGTTTCTCTTTTCTTCTTTGTTTTCAACGCAAATTTCAACATTCTCCAATTTTTGCAGAATGTCTTCAGGGATTAAGTCGATCCCCTCTTGAACTAATTTTTCGAACTCTTGAGTGGTTAATACTGTTCGCACACTAATTGTTGGTAAGCTTGCGGATGGTCGCAAGAAGGACAGTTTTCTAAAGCTTCTACTGAAGAATAACGATAACCGCACTCTCGACACATCCATTGAACTTCTTTTTCTTTCTTAAAGACGGTTCCATTTTCTAACTGAACTAAGACCTTTTTAAACCTTTCTTCATGGTGTTCTTCCGCCTTAGCGATAGCTCTTAGTCTATTGGCTATTTCTTGATAACCTTCTTTTTCGGCTACTTGAGCAAATTCAGGATACATTTGAGAATATTCATGGTTTTCCCCTTCAATGGCTGATCTTAAGTTTTCCATTGTTTTTCCGTAAACATTAGGAACTTCAGAATTTACCTCAACTTCTTCTTTTAATTCTTGAATATGTTCGAACAATCTTTTAGCGTGAACTTTTTCATTTTCAGCGGTTAAAGAAAAAATTTCACTAATTTGTTCATAACCTTCTTTTTTGGCTATTTTAGCATAAAAATCGTAACGATTTCTAGCTTGACTTTCTCCAACAAAAGCTTTTGATAAATTTTTGATTGTTTCCATATTAATTTGCCAACCAACCTCCATCAACCGGAATTACCGCCCCGGTCATATAGGAAGAAAGGTCAGATGATAAAAATAGCACGACATTAGCTATTTCTTGAGCCTTACCTACTCTTTTTAAAAGAATTCTTTGGGTGGTTGCTTCAAAGGAGTCTTGGTCAGACTTGATAGGATCTATCATTGGAGTTTCAATAACCCCGGGGGCGATAGCGTTAACTCTAATATTATAAGGGGCTAAGTCTATAGCTAAGGCCTCTGTCATACCCGCTATTCCGCCCTTAGAAGAGACATAATGAACTAAATTGGGAAAACCTACCCCTACTTGTCCCATCGCAATAGAGCCGATATTAACGATAACCCCTGATTTTTGTTCAGCCATTATTTTACTAACAGCTTGAGAACATAAAAAATAACCTTTCAAGTTGATGTCTATGGTTTTGTCCCAATCTTCTTCGGTCATTTCTAAAAAATCTTTAAAATCAGCAATACCGGCGTTATTAACTAGAATATCAATTCTTCCCCATTTTTCTATAGTTTTTTTTACCATCCCTTGAACCTCTTCTTTTTTACTAATATCACATTTTATAGCTATGGCTTGTTCCCCTATTTCTTGGGCCACCTTTTCACAGTCTTCTAAGGAAATATCAGAAACCACTACTTTAGCTCCCGCTTGGGCTAGGGTTTTAGCGTGGGCTTTGCCCATTCCTTGCTTAGCTCCGGTGATAATGGCTACCTTATCTTTTAAATTAATCATATTTATATACTTTTCTTTGGTTAAATTCTTCTTGTTTTCCCATATTCCATTGTTTAACCGGCCTTAAATAGCCGACTACCCGGGAATAAACTTCGCAAGCTTGAAAATTATTCAAGCTTTTATTTTTAGCAAAACAATCCTGACATTTAAAGACAAAAAAGTTTTTACCTTCTTTCTTGTATTTAAGTTTTACTCCGTTTTTGATTTCTTTGCCTTCAATTTTAATTGCCTTTTGACAATCGTGACATTTTTTCATATTTTTTTTATTTTATTTTTTTTCGACTTTTAACAATTTTCACAATATTTTTTTATATGCTCTTCGCTTAAATCTAAAAGTGGTAAAATTGTCTCTTTGTTCAAAGAATAAATTCTTCTTTTTCCCTCTTTCTCAACTTTAACGAAATTACATTTTAAAAGCGTTGTTAAAGCATGAGAAACCTTACTTCTTTCTTGGTTAACTTTTTGGGCTAATTCAGTAACACTTAAGCTTTCTTTTTTAAGTTCAATCAGAAGATCTATTTTTAGCTCAGTTCCTAATGTTTCGAAAAATTTGTAACATTTTTCCTTCATATATGTGAATTGTAATTCATTTATTTTTTCTTGTCAACACCCCAATCTTTCTATCTTTATTTTGATCTTTTTGTTCAAAGCCATCTTACTTAATTTATCTAGATGATAAGGATTATCACTAAAGAAAAATTGATGATTGCTTCCTTTTTTAGCTAAATTATCTTCTTCTAAAAATTTTTTTAAATCTTGAACCAAGCTTTCGGCTGGATTAATAATTTTAACTTTTTTACCCATTATCTTTTTAATGGTTTTTTCTAACAAAGGATAATGAGTACAAGCCAAAACCAAACAATCCACCTTTTTTTCTTTCAAGGGTTTTAAATAATGTTGAGTAATTAATTCGGTTTCTTTTTTATCAATCCAACCTTCCTCCACCAAGGGAACCAATAAAGGACAAGCTTGAGAATAAATTCTCAAAGAAGAATTGTTTTTTAATAATCTTTTATTATAGCAATTACTTTTGATGGTTCCTGGAGTTCCAATTATTCCTATCTTTTTATAATTATTATTTAAAATTTCCTTGACTACCGGTGTAATCATTTCGAAAACAGGAACCTTAAGTTTTCTTTTTAAACTTTCAGCCGCCCAAGCAGAAGAAGTGTGGCAAGCCACCACTATTATTTTGGCTTGTTTTTCTATCAACCATTGAGAAATTTTTGCTGAATATTCTTTGACAAAATTTTCCTGTTTGGTTCCGTAAGGCAAACGAGCCGTATCTCCAAAGTATATGATTTGATATTCCGGCAGAGTTTTAAAGACTTCTTTGACAATAGTTAACCCCCCTACTCCGGAATCGAAAATACCTATCATTTCTTTATAATAACAAAATTTTTGAAATAAAAAAAGAGCGGATTACTCCGCTCCTTTTTAAAAACTATATTATACTTGTGGTGTTTGCTGGTCATCTTCCGGTTGCTCGGGAGTACTCGGCTGCTCCGGCTGTTGGGCTTGTGGTTGTTCCGGTTGCTGAGGTTGTTCCGGAGAAAGACTTTCGTCTTTTTTCACACCCCCCTTCTTTTTAGTAATCATCACAATTGCTACCACTACAACCACGGCAACTAATATTCCAATGATATAATACATATTATTTTATTAATTTACTTTTTAGACCTTTATAGCAAGTAAAATTACTTACTGTATCCTTTATACCAAAAGAATGTTGTTTATGTCAAATGAAAAACCTCACTGCTTAAAACAGTGAGGTTTGTTTGG
>PWMZ01000053.1 GCA_003559065.1 Candidatus Nealsoniibacteriota bacterium | reverse complement strand
CTTCTGTTTTCAAGTCCGGTTTGATATTCCTTTTTTCAAGATCTTTCCAAGAATAACCCTGTTTAATCGCCTCTTTTTTAGTTAAAGGAAAGTATTCTTGAGCTACCGTTTCATTATAGCAAAAGAGAGATAGTTCGGGAGGGAAAAATTCTCCATATTTATAGGTTCTACCTTCTTTATCAACATAAGGCATTTTATTCATATGCTCTATTATTTTAGGAACCAGTTCTTCGTATTCTTTTTTAGTATATTGTTTATTTAAAATACAATATTGCTTGTGTTTTAAAGCAACACAGCCGAAACAATTATTACAATTTTTCAAGTTATGAGAATAAAAAATATCAAAAGAATTGGTACAATCTCTGGAAAATAAAATATTATAAGCTCCTCCTTTTCCGTCGGTTCCTCCCCCGCCCTCGGAAAACTCATAAACAGACTGAGTGTTAAAGCCACCAGCGAAGACATCATAAGAATCTTTCAAAGAAAAACCACTTCCTAAAATAAATTTACTGTTTTCTACTTCTTTAACGGTAAAACAATTAATGCATTTTTTAGAATTTTCAATAAAGTCACCAGTACAATCAGCCGAGTTTTTAGCAAAATTATACTTAAAAATGGACTTTAATCTTATCTCTTGAAATTTTTCCCAAGAATCTTTCAAAAAAGCAAAACTGCCTAATTTTGCAACAAATTCTTCAAATCCTTTTTTACTGACCGGTTGATCAAAAATATGATATTTTTTATGTCTTAAATTGGTGCAACCGATAATATGAGAACAATTAAAACAATTCTCGGAAAAATAGGTATCTTGGCAATCAAAACAGCACTTGGAAAAGAAGATTTTAAAACAATTTTGACAAAAGTAATTATCATAAGCCAACTGAGTTTTAACTAAGGCGTAATTATCAAAAGCCTCTTTGCTGTACATAGCAACGGTGTTATAGGCCGAGTCTTCGTTGCAAAAACTAGCAATTTCTTTATAGCAATTTTTACAATTATCCGTTCGGTGGACCCAATGACAATTAACGTTATTAACCGCTTCTAAAGTTTCTTTCGGAATTTCTTTAAAAAGTTTTTTAAATTGTTCAAAAAAGGGCTGAGAAAAATCGTAATCTCTTCCATAATCTAAAGAATCCCAATTATCTGACTGCCAATATTTTTGATCATAAACTTCAACTTTTTTGTCCGAAGAATAAATGGAAACCATTTCTTCTTCATGTCCAGGCGCATCACATTTTCTCTTATATAAAGCTCTATTATTTCTAAAAATCATTTTCCTAATCAATCGACAATCAAAACACCAGGTCGGAGCAGGGACATTCATTTTTTCATAAAAATCAAAGTCTTCTTGTTCTATAACAAATTCTTTTTGGCAATTTTGACAGGTTTCTTTTTTCTTCATATTATCGGTTCTTCTTTTTTCTTTTCGGGTTTGGTAATTTTTGACCCTTCTTCCATTATTTTTTTAGCTGTTTCTACGGCAACGGCATATTTTTCTCTTGATTCTTTTAAAATAGCTTCCTTATTGGAAGGATGTTCGGGAGCTAAAACATTGAGTGTCTCAGCTGAAAAAGGATCATAAGAGTCACCATCAATAGTTTCTTTGATATAAAAATCTCGAACTCCTAAATTAATCATATCTTTGACTTCAAAAACTGGTAACATTTCCGGTTCCAATTTTACTGCATCTTCTCCCCCTACCCGAAAAATAATAGTGGTGCCGGTATTACCTAAAACCGCCTGCTGAACTCGAGGAATAAGCTGCCCCATATATTGATGAGCAACAGTTAAACAAAGCCCATATTTTCTTGCCTCAGATAACAGATTTTCAAAAGTCTCGGTCATTAAATTATGAAACTCGTCGACATAAAGATAAAAGTCTGATCTTCTCTCTTCAGGAATAGCCGCTCGAGCCATACCAGCTTGCTTTATCTTAGTAATAAACATAGAACCAAAAAAGCTGGCGTTTTCTTCTCCCAATCTTCCTTTGGAAAGATTAATAAGGATGATTTTTTTCTCGTTCATTAATTTTTCCAGGTTAATCTTATTTTCCTTCTGACCAAAAATGTTTCTCAACATTGGATCGGAAAGAAATTGAGCTAATTTGTTAACCAAAGGAATAATAGCTTCGGTGTCATACTTTTCCGACCAATCGGCAAACTCAATAGCCCAAAACCTTCTTACCATGTCATCTTCAATATACTCGACTACTTTTTGGCGATAATTACGATCGGTTAACATGGAAACCATCCCTTTCATAGTGGCTTCCGGGTAATCTAAAAGAGCTAAAGAAGTAAAGCGGAAAACATGCTCTAGTCTCGGTGTCCAATTAGCTCCGAATTGTTTTTCCATTACTTCGATTAATCCTTGGGTTAATTGGTGTTTAAATTCAGGATGAACGTTTGCCAAAGGGTTAAAAGAGGCAGGATATTTACTGTCCGAAGGGTCAATTAAAACTACGTCTTGAACTCGACTTTTAGGTATAAAATCCAAAAGAGCCTCTATAACATCCCCATGAGGATCAATAAAACAAAGGCCGTGCCCATAAGCAATATCCTGACGAACTAATAACTCTAAAAGTTTTGACTTTCCTACCCCGCTTTTGCCGATCATGTAAATATGTCTTCTTCTATCTTCTCTTTTAATACCAAAGATAAACTTTTTTTCTTCTAAAGACGCCTCGTAGTTAGTCTTTCCAAAAAAAGAACATTCTTCAGAATTAACTTTATTAAGAATAGGCAACTCGGAAGGAGGAGGGGCTATCTTAAACCTTCTAATTTTCGGTTTTTCTTTCATGGTTAATCTTTATTTTTTTTTAATGAGTTTTTAAGAGCTTCTCTTAAAGATTTAATATCTACCTTTTTTCTCGATTTTTTCTTGGGCTTTTCTTCGGATTTTTTCTTAGTTAAGTTATCAAGAGAAGCCGAAGAGGTTTTGTCTCCTTCAAACTCTATCCCTAAAGCTTTTAGTTCTGATGATTTTTGTTCTTTTTTAGGAGAAGATTTCTTGGTCTCTTCCTCTTTTGGTCTCTTTTTAAGGCAATTCTTACAATAAACTGGCCGCTTCCCATCGGGTTTGAAAGGAACCTTGGTTTCTTTTTGACAAAGAGAACACTTGGCGTCGTGTAGGTTATCAGAAGAGGATGACTTGTCAGAAAACTCCAAAGCTCCTGACCAGCGAGTAATTTTGTCTTCAACAATATCTTTAGGGTTGCTGTATCTTTCTCGAGAAACTTTAATAATTTTATCTCTATTATGAGGTGACTTTTCTGCTTCTATAGGAGGCAAGGTTTTAGCGGAAAAAGGATCAGAAGATATCCCGTTAATCATTAGCTTTAAATAGATACTATAATTAGGGAGATGGACAAGATCTTCAATAGTAAATTCCGGATAAAATTCTCTTTCTAAAAATTCAGCGTCAGCTGCCCCCACCCGGAAAGAAACAAGGGTGCCAACATTACCAAAAATAGCATCCCTTATTTTAGTATTAGAGTCTTCAACCAGCTGACCGACATATTGATGGGCTAAAATTAAATTAAGACGGTATTTTCTTGCCTCAGATAAAATATTAGCAAACGACTCAGTTACAAAGTTTTGAAACTCATCGATGTATAAATAAAAGTCCTTTCTCTCTTCTTCCGGAATTCTTACTCTTTCCATGGCTGCTAACTGGATTTTTGTAATTAATATTCCCCCTAAAAGAGCGGAATTGTCTTCACCAATTCTTCCTTTAGAAACATTAACCAACAAAATCTTCTTATTATCCATTATTTCTGCCAAATCAATGGTACTTTTTGATTGGCCAACAATATTTCTAACTAAAGAGACATTAAGAAACTGGCCTACTTTATTTTGAATGGGAGCGATGGCTTCATTCCGGTATTTCGGGGACCATTCTTCGTATTCATTAATCCAAAAAGATTTAACTACTGGATCTTCAATATTATTAACAATTTTTTGGCGATAATCTCTGTCAACTAGCATTCGAGGAATACCCAAAAGAGTGGCTCCAGGAGTGTCTATTAAAGCTAAAATACAATTAGCTAAAATATATTCCATTCTGGCTGACCAAACATTGGCCCAGATCTTAGTAAAAACACCCATTAAACCCGAGCTAACTAAGTGCTTATATTTAGGGTCATTAACTTCAAAAATATTAAAACTAATCGGATAATTAGTATCAGCTGGATTAAAATAAATTACATCGTTCGTCCGGTAGGAAGGAACACTATCTAAAACCTCTTCAACAAATTCTCCATGGGGGTCAACAATAGTTACTCCATTTCCGTTTTTGATATCCTGAAGAGCCATGTTTTTTAAAAGAACGGTTTTGCCTACCCCGGTTTTACCGATAATGTACATATGCTGACGCCGATCTTCGGTCTTAATACCGAACTTTTTCTGGGTGTTTCTATAATTGGTTCTGCCAAAATAATTTATATCCATAAATATTATTCAGTAGGTAAATCTATCGGTGGCCTTTTCTTCTTAGTCTCGACCCTTTCAACAAAAGGAGCTGGGGTAACTCCCTTACCAGGAAAGTGAAACAAGGTAGCTAACTCTTCAATACTAAGAATAAAAGTTCCCCCTGGCCGAGGATAAAAAGGACTTATCCTTCTTTTGTACTTTTTAAAAAGATTCCTTTTTCTTAAATAACCCCTTCTTCGCCTTAAGAGATTAATAGGAAGAAAGAAGCTTTTTTTGATTTTGGTAATAGTTGGCTGACCCAATGGCTTTAACATATTCGAACTAGCAAGAGTAAAAGAACCAAAAAAACCAAAAACCAACCTTAGTCTAGACTTCACAAAACTTTCTCTTTTCCCTAAATAAATAAATCTAATAGCAGTTTTTAACGGCGTTTTGCTCATTTTATTTTCAACCGATTCTAATAGCTTTCTTTCCCCCGGGGTTAATTTCATCTCTGGAGGGATAATACTCGTATCATCTTCGATAACTTCTGGACCAGTAGGAATAACACCGGCGAATAAAACATCGGCTGCTTGTTCTATCATAAGCTTATTAACAACTCTTTTCTCTTTAATTCTTTTAGCTAATTGATCCCTTACTTCATCAGCCCAATATTTACCCTCTATTGGTGTCATTTTTATTTGAAGCCATATTTGTTCCCCTGGGCCTGTTTGAGTTATCCCTTCTAGCAGGGCAGACATAGGGTCTATTTTTTTCTCTTCCAATCTTTCTGTTTCTGTTTCAAAGTCTTTGTAAGTTTTAATCGGATAAGCTTCATTATTTAACAAAACATAATTATCTCCCCATAAATCCCATTCCTCATTGGGAATATCTTGGGGAACCATTTTAGTATAGTCTGGGGCCCTAGTTATTTCCGCATCGGGATATTGAGCATAAATAACCGACTTGATAGAATCTTCAACTGAATCTGGAATTCTTAGAAAAAAATGCGGAATACCATCTATCGAAGCTATTTCTAAATTGGCAGATACTTGATATTTCCCCTCAACCCATTTTTCCCAAGTATCAGGCGGATCATACATAATCTGATTAATCCCAGCTACAACGGTCTCCATCGCGCGCATGGGCTTTAAAACCTCTTTAGGAATTCTTACTTCTAATAAGATTTTATTAATAGTATCATCAAAGGCGCTATTTCTCCACCAAAGCCACAGATAAGAAAAAGGCTTCCATAATATAAATGGAAGTAAAAGCCAAAACCATCTTAAAAAGAAATCTAAAAAAACTTGAAAGTAATAATTGATTTGTTGAAAATCAATATTTTGCAAAAGTTCAAACATTAAAATTTATGCCTCTTCTACTCTTCTAACACAATATCTTCCTTTCTCGTCTCTTAAAAACTTGTTCTTATCTTGTAAATTTAAATAAATAGTATTTTTTTGAACGAACCTTTTTTCCAAAACACCTTCAAAAATTTCATCCTTAGGTAAAGGACCTTTTTTCTTCAAAAGATTAAAAATAACGTCTTTTACTTCTCCTCTTTCATAGCCCCACTCTTTCAAGGCATAAATACCCCTTCCTACTAAAACAAATCTTGAGTCTTTTATTAATTCATTGTGAACAGTAGTCGGATGACTTCTGTTGCCGCCAATTTGAGCATAAGGAGAGTTTTTAATCAAAGAAGCTACCTGAGCAAAATGAAGAGGTGTTCCCATTTTTTTAAATAATAAATAGGCTTTATCTTTAGTTCCTCTTGGATTTACTTCTATCCAATTATCTAAACCAACCTTGCCATCCGGAGTTTTTTGAATTCTTTTGGAAATACCGATATATGACTCAACCACTTTTTTGTCCAAACCTACTTTAATTTCTTCAATTCTTATTGGTTTTTCCTTTTTCTTGAAAAATTTAATAATTTTAGTAATTTCTTGCTTAGCCCTACCTAAAGATCCTTTTTTATACCAAAAATAGTAAAAATCCTTATCGGCTGCTTTTCTTTCAATCCCATCAGTTAAAAAAAGAAAAAAAGAAACGGCACTTTCATCCTTGCCTAAATAAGAGAGAAGCTCTTTTTCTTCTTTGACTCCACCAAAAGAATCTATGGTTTCTAAAATATAATTAAAAACGTCCTGGTACTTTTCTGCTTTTTTTCTAATAATTTCTAAAGCTTCCGCTTCAATTTGGCGGACTCTTTCTCTGGTAATTCCGT
>PWMZ01000030.1 GCA_003559065.1 Candidatus Nealsoniibacteriota bacterium | reverse complement strand
TAAAAAGTTATTATCAGACGGCTTTGAAAAAAGTTCAAGATCCAGGCGCGAGCAATTATTGAAGAATTGAGTCACGCCTTTGGCGTGATGATATTCTTCGATAATTGCTCGTAACGCAGATATTGAGCTTTTTACGAAGCCGTCAAAATTAGCGGTAGGAGTATTAATGGGCAAATTGTCAAAAGCTTTCGAAAAAGCGCATGCCGGGCAAAAAAGCGATGTCCGGCATGAAACCGGTAGCCCGGAACAAAAAAAGGTCAGAAAAATCAGCGATGCTGCAAAGATCCTATCCGCAGAGCATTCCAGCTTGGCGTTTTTGAGCGATAACGAAAAATGGGATGCCCGGCTGCGCATGTCCACTGAACCCCATTCGCCATGGTTTGAGAATTTCCGTCGCCTTCGGACAGCCATCCTCTATTCCTCTTCGGGGAACAAGCCGAGAACGGTCCTTGTTACGAGCGTTGTTCCGCACGAAGGAAAAGGATTCATCTGCGCCAACCTCGGTGTGGCGATTGCCCAGGACATGGAACATCAAGCGCTGATGATCGACTGCGATTTTCGGCGGCCGTCCCTTACCCGTCTTTTCGGCCTGTCCAATGAAACCGGACTGGTTGATCATTTAAATGACAATGTCGAGCTTTCACTTCTCATCCGGAAAACAGGCCAGCCCAAGCTTTCCCTGCTGTCATCCGGAAAACCGCCGGACAACCCTTCTGAAATCTTGACCTCAGGCAAAATGAAAGCGTTTGTCAAGGCGTTGTCCGCCCAGGATGAGAACCGCATTTTGCTGTTTGACAGCCCCCCCAGTCTTGTGGCTTCTGAAACGGCCATACTGGCCAAAGACCTGGACGGGGTCGTGCTTGTGGTCCGGCATGGCACATCCAGAAAAGAACATGTGAAAAAATTTGTCGATGCCATAGGCCCTGAAAAAATCATCGCTCTTGTGTACAACGCGTACCCCGAGAATATGCTGGAGTCAATCATCGAAAAAAGGCTGGGCTATGGATATGATTACGGCGGATACTACAAATAGGACAGTTGTTTCAGTATTTTTCACCATATTTGAAAAATAGCGACAACACATGCCCCACATAATGAAAAAATACTACCCCTGGCGAAATATTTTTTTCGTGGCAGGTGAGGGAGTGCTCATTTTTCTGATTGTCAACGCTGTTTTCATTCCCTGGGCGGGATATGATCATTACAGCGAACTGTTTGTCGTATATGGTATTCGGGCCGCGGTCGTTACGATTGTTTTTCTGTTGTGCTTCTACTATTTTGATTTGTATGACCTTTCCATAATCCCAAAGTTTTCAGAACATATCCTTCAGGTCATCCAGGCCTTCGGCTTTGGATGCATCACATTGTCGGTTCTTTATTTTTTCTTTCCTGTTTTAATCATTTCAACCGAGGTATTCTTTTTTGCGTTGCTGACAGCAGGCATGGTCATTTTCTCGTGGCGGTTTTTTTATTTCAAACTCCTTGAGCGCCGGATGTTTACCAAGCCCATCGCCATTATCGGGACCGGCAAGGTCGCCGGGGAAGTTGTTTCGGCAATAGATGGGAAAAAGGATTCCGGTTTCAAAATCGCCGCATTCGTCGGCAGCAAAAACCCATTGATTTCACAGGATGGCATTCCGGTTTTTTCAGATATTAAAGAGCTTACCCCCCTTTGCATGCAGCGAAAAATTGAAAAGATCGTACTGGCGGTCGATGAGAAAAGGGGCGTGCCCATGCACGACCTGATCCAGTATAAGTTCATGGGCATCGAGATTCTCAATGTTGAGCGGTTTTATGAGAGCCTTACGGGAAAGATCATGGTCGAAAGGGTTAACCCCTCCCTGCTCCTTTTTGCTGACGGGTTTTACGTGGGTCTGGTGAAAAGGGGGATCAAGCGCATCATCGATATTGGTGTTTCAGCCGCCATGCTAATGATGGCATTCCCGGTCTTCCTGTTAACCGCAGTTGCTATTAAGCTGGAATCCGAGGGGGATGTGTTTTACCGGCAGGAGAGGGTGGGGAAAAATGGCAGAATTTTTAATGTTATCAAATTCCGCTCCATGGTTTCAGATGCTGAAAAAGACGGGGTGACATGGGCAAAAAAAGACGATGACCGGGTGACCCGGTGCGGGCGGTTTATCCGCAAGACCCGTATTGATGAGCTGCCCCAGCTGATCAATGTGCTCCGGGGTGAAATGTCCTTTGTGGGGCCCCGGCCCGAACGCCCTGTTTTCGTGGAGGAGTTGGCCAGAAGCATCCCTTATTACAATATCCGCCATGTGGTGAAACCGGGCATTACCGGCTGGGCGCAGGTTTCTTATCCCTACGGCGCGTCTGTGGAAGACGCATTGCGGAAGCTTGAATATGACCTTTATTATATAAAGAATCTTTCCATTGGTATGGACCTGGCGACAATATTTCAAACGATAAAAGTGGTGTTGCTGCAGAAAGGTGCCCGTTAGAACAACAAACAACCTTCAGGGTGATTCAGATGCAGGAAATCGCGACAAGCAAGCAGGACGAAATCATACGGTTGTCAGCCAACAATAAGGCATTGTTTGACCTGTTGCCCGACATGCTTTTCATTGTAAAGAATGATTTTATCATAGAGCGCATGAACATCGCGGCCCTTGACCGCTTCGGCAACCAGGAGGGGAAAAAGTGCCATGAGGTGATCGTTGGGTCCGAAAATCCTTGCGATGCGGATGCTTGTCCCTTTGCATGTACTGAAAAGGCAAAAGAATACGGGAAGGTTCATCAAAGAAAAATCAACGATTCCTTTTATGTTGACTACAGTCATGTCCCTTTCGAAGGATATCGTCACGATGATCTTTCCCTGCTGATTTTGCGGGATACCACGCAGAAAAAAAAGCATGAGATCAAGCTTGAGCAATACAGCAGGGACATTGAAAAAGTCCTTAAGGAAAAGATAGACGCGTTAAAGGAAGGAGAAATCGAGCGCCAGCAACTATACAAAGAAATGAACTACCTTAAGAAGGAGGCGGAACGGTTCACCGGCCAGAACCAGATGATCGGCGACAGCCACGCCATAAAGGCACTGCGTGAAATGATATACCAGGTAGCAGCCTCCAGTGCAACGGTTCTGATAACCGGTGAATCCGGTACAGGCAAAGAGATTGCGGCCGACATGGTGTACAGGAACAGCAACCGGGTGGGCAAGCCGTATCTCAAGTTTAACTGTGCCGCCGTGGCGGAAAGCCTGCTTGAAAGCGATCTGTTCGGTTACGAAAAGGGCGCTTTTACCGGTGCGCAGGCAACCCATAAGGGCAAGTTCGAAGATGCGGACGGCGGGACCATATTTCTCGATGAAGTGGGCAATATCAGTGCCAGAATGCAGACCGGCCTGCTGCGCGTGCTTCAGGAAGGAGAGCTGAACAGGTTGGGGTCCAATAAGCCGATCAAGGTGGATGTGCGCGTCATTGCAGCCACGAATACGGATTTGAGCAGAGCGGTGGAAGAGGGCCTTTTCCGGGAAGATTTGTATTACCGACTCAACGTCATCAACCTTCAGCTCGTTCCCCTGCGTGAACGTAAGGAGGATATCGTTCCCCTGGCGTCGAACTTTCTTGTGAAATACAGGGAAAGGTTCAACAAGGATGTTACTTTTCTCCCCAGCAGCGTGGTTGAGAAACTTCTTGAGTATGACTGGCCGGGCAATGTTCGCGAGTTGGAAAATGTGATACAGCGTGCAGTGCTGCTTTCGAGAAACGGGGTGATTTCAGCAGGCACCCTGGGCATCCATACGAAGGGCGGAACAGGGAAAAATGAACTGACCGCCCCGTATTACATTGAGCAATTCATCAATCGTCCGTTAAAGGAAAGCCTGGCCGCGTTCGAGGCCCAGGTCATTAACGGCGCTATAAAGGCGTCCGACGGAAAGATAGAAAAAGCCTGCGAGAAGCTTGGCATTGCAAAAACAACCTGTTACGAAAAATTGAAGCGCTACGGGTTAAAACCCGGGCGGTTAAAAAGTTAAAACCAATGAAAATTGGCTTGCTATTTGCAAATACAATATATGGTCATAATAGTGGGTAAAAAAATATAAGAAAAAACCCAGGATCAAGGCTTGCGCAGTGCCAACGAGTCCAGCGTACTGAACGTACGTGAAATTCTGAAGGATTGCGCATAACATAGCTATTGGACGTTCAGGAAACCGTCACATATTAACCTGTGTATGAGTTTATGCATTATTTCAGGAATAACCGCAATGAATTCAATTAAAGACAGGGCGTTTGCAGAAGGATGCCCCTATTTTTCAAGTGAAACGCAGTCTTGTGCCCTTCCTCCAGGTGGTATTTATTTCCCATTTCGGATTCATGTGGTGAATTTTTGCCTGACGGCTGCGCATGACAGATGCCAAACCTACGCCAAGTATTGTCATGCCGAGAAGTTGGAACCCCTCTCCCAGCAGAATAACGGCGAGAAAGCGATTGGCAGGCGTCGCCATCCAAGGGTACCGGAAAAACGCAAAGTCTTGTTGCGGAGCTCTGACATTCTTGGTATCAGGACCGGTGACTTCGTTGAAACTGCCATGACGTTGGATTTAAGTCAGGGCGGTATGCGCGTGCTGCTCAATAGGGAGATACAGGAGGAGCGTACCTTTCTTTTTGATTTCGGCGATGATTTTCTCGTTCCCCGGCTACAGGGCATTGCTGAGATTTGCTGGCACCGAATTCTGGGCGAGAATCCTCAGATCATAGAGGCCGGCCTGGCTTTTAAAGACAATTTCAGCCAGGCGATTCTTTCCATTGAGCTTGGCAATTAACCACCTGTTTTTCCGGAAGTCCGGAAAAAAGATTCCGGTATTTCGAATTTAAAAAGCGTTCTCTGCTTTTTATTAATAATATTTTATTGTTATCCATCCCTCCCCACCTGCCTTGGCGTTTCAATGTGCAAGCGAGGCAGTTGCTGCATTCTGACCGAACCATGCCCGGCACCATTTGCCAATTGTAACATAAAAATTGTTTTTTCAGCTATTTATGGGCAATGAACGAATCGTTTTAGCCTCCAAAACAGCCTTCCGCATTTATGAATTTTTTTCCGGGACAATGTGCAGGACCCGCCCGATAGCTTTTAAAATAAGCCAAAGCACTGACCGATCGCCCCAAATGCCCGCAAACAATGGCTTTGTTTCATAAATAACGGATAATTATTCAATTTTATGTGTTCTGCACCCGCCTGAAAAGCGCTTCCCCTTTTATGGCATGCTAATTGCTTGTTAGTATTCCATACGGTTTTAAAATTTTTAGCAAAAAGAACTCAAGTTTTAAAAAGAACAGAAGCGTTCGACAGCAGGGATGCGTGCTCAAAAGATTGCATGGTTTCCCGGGGTCCTGCGGCTTCTGTAAGGGATTCTGTTTTCTTTTAATTGGAGGAAGAGAGATGAAAACCCGGATTTCCATTCTATTATCGGCTATGATGATTGTTTTCAGCACCTGCGGTATTGCAGGCGCTGTTCCCTTTATGTTTGAAATGGGCGCGGAATCAAGTGTCGATACAAGCGGCACGCACGATGCCCTGGCCATGTATGCCCACATGAACCCGGACCTGGGAAATGAGGTGTTTTCACTGAACCCATCAGAGTCCCATACGTTTTTGTTTGCCACGCTCGGGACAACGGAGGCATGGATCAACAATGACGACCTCAACCCCGGCAGCCTGGATGCGCATGTCCAATTTGAAAGCCCGGAACTGGTTCAGGCCATAGGGGCTACGTCCATTGGGTTTACCAGCCTTTTTCACTTTACGCAGGGGTGGAATGTAATGTGGGATAGCCCTGAAATGGTCTATTTTGGGGAAGGCGGCCAATTTTCAATTGCACTGAGCGATGTGAGCTTCAGCAACTGGTTCTGGCAGGGGCCTGCCGGGTCGGCAAATATCTATGCAACCATTACCATGTATGCGACACCTGTTCCGGAGCCTGCCAGCATGTTCCTGCTGGGTATCGGCCTGATTACGCTTGCTGGTTTTGCCCGGCGGCGGAGAGCGGAGAAAAAATAGGCATTTCATATTGTTGAATAAAAAAAAAATCGTTCAGCAGGCTTGCGGAACGATTTTTTTTATTCTATAAATAGCTTTAATCAGTAAGGTTTTCTTGCCTTCACGCTTGAAAGTGGTATGATGACGTTATTTTATTGTTTGTTTCCGGCATCCCGTTTCTTGCGGATACTTGCGGCGCAGGCGCTCATGGACAATCGACATGCAGAATTACTTGACCATTGATGTTGAGGATTACTTTCAGGTCGCCGCTTTTGCCGATATCGTTTCAAGCCGGGATTGGGATGCCATGGAGCAGCGGGCCCATAACGGCATGGCGGTCATATTGCAGCTGCTGAAAAAGCATGGTGTGTATGCCACGTTTTTCGTCGTGGGGTGGCTTGCGGAAAAGCACCCGGATATCGTTTCCGCCATTGTTGCAGATGGCCATGAAATTGGGTGCCACAGTTACTGGCACCGGCATATTTTTGATCTCACGCCCGAAGAATTCCGGGAGGACACGTTCAAAGCAAAGGCTGTCTTGGAAAAGATTTCCAATAAAAAAATTACGGCTTACCGGGCGCCCAGCTACTCCATCACCCGGAAATCCCTCTGGGCGCTCGATATTTTAGTAGAAGCCGGTTTTACAACGGACTCCAGTATTTTTCCGATTGCGCACGACATGTACGGAATCCCGGATGCCCCCCGTTTTCCATTTGAGATGCCTGATCTTGGCCTTGTTGAGTTT
>PWMZ01000006.1 GCA_003559065.1 Candidatus Nealsoniibacteriota bacterium | reverse complement strand
GCCGCTCCCGGAGACAGTAAAACAGTATCTCCTTTTTTGGCTAATTGGTTTGCTTTCTCAACCGCTTCTTGCATGGAAGAAAAAACAGGAGCGGAACTTATTTCTTTTTTAATTTTTTCAGAAGCCGTACCTTCTAATAAGATTAAATGTTTTACTTTTTCATTTATCTTTTTAATTAATGATCGATAAGACAATCCCTTATCTTGTCCTCCGGCTATTAAAATTATTGAATCAAACCTATCAATTGCCATTTCAACCGCTTCGGGCATAGTAGCTGCAGTATCATTAATATATTTTATTCCTTTTTTCTTTTTTACTAACTCTTGTCTATGGGGGACCCCCTTAAAAGATGTAATTCTTTTTTTTATTTGAGAATTAGAAATATTTAATAATTTTGCTGTCAAAACAGCCGGTAAATCATTAATTGATTTAGACTGACAAATTTTTTCTTTTTTAAAATAAATATAATTGTTTTTAAGGTAACAATCCCCCTCTTTTTTAGAAAAAGTAAAAGCTCCTTTAACATCAAAAGGAAGATCATGATTTAAAACTAAAACATCTTCTTTTTTTTGAAACTGAAATATCCTTTTTTTAGCTTCAATATAGCTTTCCATGTTAGAATACCTATTTAAATGATCGGGATAAATATTGGTAATAATGGCCAAATCAGGGCTATAATTAAGATTTTCTAAAGCAAAACTGGAAAGCTCTAAAATAGTAATACTTTTAGAGTTTAGCTTTGAGATAAACTCTAAAGGAGAAAAACCCAAGTTTCCTCCTAAAAAAACATTTCTTTTTTTAATTAAGTGATAAATTAGGTGACAAACGGTTGTTTTGCCCTTGGTCCCGGTAACTCCAATAATATATCCTTTAGCATATTTGAAAAAAAGATTAATATCGGTTTCAATTAAAACCCCCTTTTTTTTAGCTATTTTTAAATAATAAGAATCATTAGGAACAGCTGGATTCTTAATTATTAATTCATTGTTTAAAAAATCCTCCTTTTTATGTTCTCCCAGAGTATATTTAATATTATAATTCTTTAATTTTTTTAAAGAATTCTTTAAATATTCTTTATTTTTCAGATCAGTAACAGTAACAAAAGAACCCTGAGAACAAAAAAACTTAGCGGAAGAAATTCCGCCCCCATGAAGGCCCAAGCCCATAATTAATACTTTTTTTCCTTTAAAGTTCATCCTAATAGTTTTATAGCCACCCCTATTAAAGCAGCTATTATTCCTACAACCCAGAATCTCATGGTAACTTTGTAGTGGGGCCAGCCTTTAGCTTCAAAATGATGGTGTAAAGGAGCGGCTAAAAAGAATTTTTTATTCTTAATTTTTCTGACCAGCAACTGAATAATAACCGAAGCAGATTCGGCTACTAAAATAATTCCAATAATAGGTAAAACTAAAACTGAATCAGTCAAAAAAGCAACCACCGTTAAAGCACAACAAAGCCCCATGATACCAGTTTCGCCCATATAAAATCTGGCTGGAGGAATATTAAACCATAAAAAAGCTAAAGTAGCGCCAACGATAGCAATACAAAAAGCGGCCAAGTCTATTTGCCCCCTAGCTAAAGCGATAGCTCCGAAGGCACCAAAAATAATAGCAAAAGTTCCACCAGATAAACCGTCTAGACCGTCTATGACGCTACCTGAATAAGTCGCCATCATTACAAAGATGAAAATAGGAATATACCAAAAGCCAATGTAAATAGTATTATAACCAGGAACATGAATAGTATCATGGCCCAACTTAACAAAAAACCACCAACTTCCGATTAAACCAATTAAAGCTACTAAGCCAACCCTGTATCTTAATTTTAAACCAATAATTTTTTTAGAAATAATTTCCAAAATATCATCTAATAAGCCCACCAAAGAAGCAGCTACTAAGGCAAAAAGGGGTAGCCAGGTTTGTGATCTGCTTAAAAAGTTAAGTTTTTCGAAATACCAAATATTAGTTTTAGAAAGAAAAAAGAAAAAATAAGCTAAAAACAAAACAGTTAGCCAAATCAAAATACCTCCCATCCTGGGGATTTCTGTTTCTTTAGTGTGAAACTTAGGAAAAAATTCCAAATCTCGACCGTCTATTGATTTGATTTTTGAGGTTTTTTTCCATAATTTATATTTATATAAAAAATGAGTTAATAAAGGAGTTAAAAAAAAAGCCAAGAAGAAGGCAGAAGTTCCAACAAAAAATATTTTAATTATATTAATAGCCATTTATAAGTTCAATTATTTGTTTAACGTCTCCAAACCTGTCTTGAGAGTTTAAAACTACTACGACAAAATAACTATCTCTTTCAGGATGAGAAAAAACTACCAATAAGCACTGGCCTGCTCTTGGGGTCCAACCGGTCTTGCCCCCAATAATTTCTGAAAACTCAAATAAAAGTCTATTGGTGTTTTCGGGAATAAAATAATAAAACTCATTTTCACTATCGAAAACATGATAGGTTTCTTTTTTACTGATTTTTAATATTTCGGGATGATGTTCTTTAACATATTTGGCTAGCTTAACTAAATCTGAAACAGAAGAATAATTGTATTTTTCTTTATTATCTAAACCAGAAGAAGTAGCAAAAAAAGTATTTTCCATATTCAATTCTCTAGCTTTTAGGTTCATAACCTGAATAAAAGCGGGTTCTCCCATTACTTCTGCCAAAGAATAAGAGGCGGCATTATTACTTTCAACTAACAGCATATTTAAAAGTGTTTTCAAAGTAAAGGTTTTGCCTTTTTCTAAAATCTTATATCTAGACGCGTCTGTTTGAGAAACCGCTTCTTCACTTAAAGAAATTAATAAATAATCTTGAAAAATAGAAGGTTTTTCAAAAACAACCAAAGCAGTCATTAATTTTGAAATTGAAGCTATTGGTAATTTTCTATCTTTAGACTTTTCAAAATGAATTATTTCGTTTCCTCTCTTGTCTACTTCTGCAACAATAGCCGAAGGAGCTGAAATATTAAGATTTAACTCTATTTTTTCCAACGGTTGAATTTCTAATAAATCAGCCTTAAGAGGTTCTTCAGTTGAATCCGTTAAAGAAAATATATTTAAGGTAACCGAGAAAGAAACAAACAATAGAAGTCCTAGAAAAAAATATTTTAAATTATTCTTTTTCATTTAATTTTTGATCAATTCTTTGCATGTCACGAGGAAAAGGAATAGCTTCTCTAATGTTGTTTAAAGACAACATTTGTTTAACTACTCTTTCTAGTCCTATGGCCATACCGCCTTCGGGAGGCATACCGTATTTAAAAGCCTGAAGATAGAAATCAAAATCTTTGGGATCATTCCCCCATTTTTTAATGTTTTTTAAAAGTTGATTATAGTCATGAATTCTTTGGCCACCGGTAACTATCTCTAATCCTTTATATAGCAAGTCAAAAGAAAGGGTTAGTTCCGGATTTTCAGGATCAGGGTAAGTATAAAAAGGTCTTTTAGAAACAGGATAATGGGTAATAAAAACAAAATCAGAATTGTATTTTTCTTTAACATATTTGCAAATTTCTCTTTCTCCTTCTGGATCCAAATCAGGTTCTTGTCTTTGATCTTTTTTTGTTCTTTTATATAAAATTTCTAAAGCTTCTTTTAGCTTGATTCTTGGAATTTCAAATTCTGTGTCCAAAGAAACAGAAAACAAACCTAGCTCTTTTTGATAGTTTTTTTGGATATCTTTTAGGATTCCTTTTATTATTTTTTCTCCAGTTTCCATTAATTCTTGCCAAGAATCTATAAAGCCCATCTCTAAATCTAAACTTACGTATTCGGCAATGTGACGAGTAGTTAAACTGGGCTCTGCCCGGTAAGCATGAGTAATAGTGAAGACCTTTTCAAAAACACCAACCATTATTTGTTTGTAAAGTTGAGGGCTTTGAGCTAAATAAGCCTTCTTATCATAATAATCGATTGGAAAAAGTTCAGACCCCCCTTCAGAAGCGGTTGGTACTATGGTAGGAGAATGAAATTCAGTAAATCCCATTTTTTTTACGTTATTTCGGAAGCTTTCAGTAATCCCCTCTTCAATTTTAAAAATAGCCTTATTTTTGGGAGTTCTTAAAACTAAAGGCCGATAATCTAAGGCTACAGGTAAAGTTAGTTCACCTTCTAGATCAAAGGGAAGAGGATTAGCTCTTGATAAAACCTCAATTTTTTCAATTTCAAGTTCTACTTTTCCGGTTTCTAAATCCTTATTTTGCATTTTTTCCGGTCTTTCTTTTACTTTTCCTTCTATTTGAACGACTGATTCTCCTTGAATTTTTTCTTCTAAAGATTCTCCTACTACTTGTAAAAGACCAGTTTTGTCCCTCAAATCAAGAAAGACAATTTTACCATGATCTCTCCTAGAGCTGATCCAGCCAGCTACTTTTACTTTTTCTCCTATGTGATTAATTGTTTCTTTGTTGTATATTCTTTTCATATGTTTTGAGTATAGCAAATTATTTTTATTTTGGAAATATCTTTTCGACTAATTGATAAATATTTCCCGCTCCCATAAAAATTATTACATCTGAAGGATTTATTTTCTTTTTTAAATGTTTTTCAATATCTTTTTGTTTTAAATAAATACCACCTGATTTTTCGGCCAGCTCTTTAATATTTATTTTTTCTTTGGTTTTTTTAGTTTCTCTCCCTTTTACTTCGAAAATATCAGTAATAATTAATTCATCTTGATAATTTAACTGAAAACTTTTAATAAAGTCTTGAAAAAAATAATAAGTTCTTTCATATTGATGGGGCTGAAAAACACACCAGATATTTTTTTTAGGAAATTTTTCTCGGCAAGCTTTTAAGGTTGCTTTTATTTCTGTTGGATGGTGGGCGTAATCGGAAATAATGGTTAATTCTTTAATTTTTCTTTTTTCAAACCTTCGCCAACTCCCCCGGTAATCTTTTAAGGTTTTCAAAGTAATTTTATCTGGAATATTCAATTCTCTAGCTAGAGCTAAAGCAGCTGAAGCATTTAATTTGTTATGATCACCCGGGACCCTTAAATCTAGGTCGATTAAGTCATACTTTTTAATATTAAAAGCCTTTACTTTTTTACTATTTTCATCTCTTTTGTTTAAAATTAGTAAACCATTTTTTGGTAATTTTTCAATATATTTTTGAAAAGATTTTATAATATTATTTAAGTTTTTATAATAATCCAAGTGTTCTTTTTCAATGTTGGTTAAAACAATAATATTGGGACTATAATTCAAAAAAGAACCAAAATGCTCGTCAGCTTCTATAACTAAATAATTACTTTTGCCCACTTTAAAATTTAGATTAGAGAATTCTTTCAATTTTGTTCCTAGAATAACGGTGGGGTCAAGTCCGGCTTTTTCTAAGATCAAAGCTATCATGGAAGAGGTGGTGCTTTTGCCGTGAGTTCCGGAAACAGCAATAGTAAAATATTCTTTAGTTAATTGCCCTAAAGCTTGAGGATAACTTTTTAAAGGAATTTTTAGTTCTTTTGCTTTTTTAATTTCAGGATTGTCTTTTTTAATGGCCGGAGAAAAAACAATTAAATCTAAATCTTTTTTAATGTTTTCTTTTTTATGTCCTTTAGCGATTTTAGCTCCCTCTTTTTTTAAATAACTAGTATTTTCTGAAAAACTTAAATCAGAGCCAGTAATTTGGTTTCCTTTTTTTAAATAATATCCAGCCAAAGCACTTACTCCTATTCCTCCAATACCTATAAAATGTATTTTCATTGTTTAAAATAATTTTTTTGCAACAAAATATACCCAGGTCCTCCTTTCTTCAATTTTGATTCCATAAGATCCAAAGACTCAGCCATAAATTCCAGCTTGATGTCTTTTTCTATTTCTTGGTCAAAGCCGAACCTTTTGAACTGCCATTTTTTAATCTTAGCTAAGGTTACATGTAAAGTATTATTGCTAAGCTTTAAAAACTCTTTGGGGGTTTCGCCTGTTGCCCAGACCATTCTCGGTGGCGAAACATTGAGAGGGGCAAAGCATATTTTTTCTAGTTTTATAAAAAAAGGAGACACGTTCTCTGCTTTCTTTTTAGTTTCTTCAATCAGTTCTGGGATTTTATCGTCTCTGACAAATCCTATAAAATCAACAGTTACATGCAAATTTTCCGGTTTTGTCCATCTAGCCGGTAATTCTTCGTTGTGATAAGAAGCGAGCTTTTTTCTTATATCTTGAGGAATATTAATAGCAGTAAAAATTCTAGCCATTGCTAAATTTTATCACAAAAAAAGTAAAAAAGCGAATTTAGTCTTTTTTTTCAGAGTTTTCTAAATATTGGATAATAAAACCAATAGCTTCTGAAAAGTTCCCTCTTCTTTTAGCTTCTTTTGCTTTCTCTATTAAAATTGAAAGATGTTCATTTTTTTTGGAATTTGCCATAATTATTTATTCATTTTTTCTTTCATTTCTATAATAAACTCTTCGGCCGTTTCTTTAACCATTGCTTCGTAATTTTCAACCTTCGATTTCAAAAAATCTTCCAGTTCTTTAGGGCTTTCTTTTTGGACTAACAAATGAAATTCTTTTTTTCCTTCTTCGGAAAGATTTTGTAAGACATTGTAGGTTATTCTTTTAATAACCGCCTCAGTCATTTGATTAACAATATCTTGCTGTTCTTTTTTAGAAAGATCTTCTAAACCTAGCTCTTTGATAACATTCTGCATATTTATTTTTCTGTTTTTTCTGTTGCCTTTTTTAAAGCCATGCCGACAATTCTATCGACAAGATCTTTCCCTATACCATCAAGATTAAGAGCTTCTTCAGCCTCTTTAATAGATGCTTGTTTTTCTTCCTCGGAAATTTCCAAATTATCAAGCTCTTTTTCCAATAAAGATAAAGCACTTTCCTTGTAATCTTCAAAAGACTTTTCTTTTTCAAAATTTTCCATAATTATTTTTTTATTATTTATTTTGACCTTTAACCTAATTTCTTAATATATTTTTTTCTCAAAACTTTTCATAACTTATTCAGATCTTTCCATGTGTTTTTTGGTTTCTCTTATGAACTCTTCGGTTGCTTCTTCCACCATTTGTTCATAATTATTAACCTTTGATTTTAAGAACTCTTCCAATTCTTTAGGTTTTTCCTCTTCAATTAATTGACTAAACTCATCTTGTTCTTTTTCGGGAAGCTTTTTTAAAATATTAAGGGTAACTCTTTTTAAAATAGCTTCTGTTGCCCCATTAACAATATTAACTCTCTCTT
>PWMZ01000026.1 GCA_003559065.1 Candidatus Nealsoniibacteriota bacterium | reverse complement strand
CCCTAAAACACTGAAAGCCATGGCAATTCTATGATCATTATAGCACTTTATCTTTGAACCATAAAGTTCACTTTTAAAAATAACTAAGCTGTCTTTTTTTTCTTCTATTTTTGCTCCCACTTTTTTCAATTCTTGAGCTAAAGCTTTAATTCTGTCACACTCTTTAAATCTTAAGTGACCAATATTAACAATCTCCGTTTTTCCTTGAGCGAAAACAGAAACTACAGCCAAAGTAGGCACTAAATCAGGATAAGAGTTCATGTCTATTTTACCAATACTTTTTAATTCTTTGTTGCTAGTTAAAGTTACCTCATTTTTCTTTTTGATAACCTGACAACCCATTTTTTCTAAACAATCTAAAAAGACTTTATCTCCCTGGGTAGAATCTCTTTTTAAATTCTTAATAGTTATTTTCCCTTTGTTGATAGCTACAGCGGCTAAAAAGTAAGAAGCATTACTGTAATCACCCTCTATTTGATAATCTCTAGGCTGATATTTTTGATTGCTTTTGATATAAAATTCTTGATAATTATTATTTTTTACTTTCACTCCAAAGTCTTTCATTGTTTGGATGGTAATATCAATATAGGGTTTAGAACTCATTTTACCTATACACTTTATAGTAACATCTTTTTTAGCATAAGGAGCGGAAATCAAAATAGAAGAAAAGTACTGGCTAGAAATTTCACCTTTTAATTCGGTAACGCCTCCTTCAAAGGTATTGCCTTTTACTTTAATAGGCAAACAATTATTCTGAGATTCAATTTTCACTCCCAGTTTTTTCAAGCCTTGAATCAATTCTTTAATCGGCCTTCCTTTTCTCATTCTTTCTGTCCCGTCTATAATAACTCCTTTATCACTTAAAGCAGCTAAAGAAGCCAAAAATCTAGCTGTTACTCCCGAATTACCAATAAAAACCTTGTCTTTCAATGTCTTTAATTCTTTAGAGTTAACGATTACCTCTTTTCCTTTTACTTTAAAATCAACATTAAAGTTTTTTAAAGCTTCCATGGCATATTTTTGATCTTGAGCTAACAAGGGGTTTTTCAAAACACTTTTACCTTGAGCCAAAGAAGCAATAAAAAAAGCCCTTAAGGTATTGCTTTTAGAAGGAGGGGCTTCAATTGTTGTCTTAATCTTTTTTTCAAGAGGAATAATTTTTTTCATATTATTTTACTACCTTTAAATTTCTTATTATTCAAACAATTCTCTATCTCTTTTATTTTTTGACCCTTAATAATATTCACTTCTAGCTTTAATTTTTCTGCCTTTTTAGAGGCTACAGGATCAAAAGGAGAATTCAAACCTGGTTCCCATTTTTCAGGCAAAAGTTTTCTAAAATCCTGCCAAGAAATTTCTTTTATCTTTTTAGCGAATTCGTATTTATTAGGATCTTTATCATAAATGTATTCAATATTACTTAGATTTAAAACCTTTTTCGATTGAAATCTTTTAGCTAAAATTATTGTATTGTAATCGGTACTTCTTCCCGGCTTCCAGCCACAAGAAATTAAAACTTTTTCTTTAAAATTGATCTTTTCTTGGGGATCTCTGATAATTTTTTTATGACTAATTTTTTCAAAAATTAGCTGGATTAATCTAGCATTTAAAAAAGAGGATTCAATCCCGATCCAGTCTAAGGCGTCTTTTTCATTATTTATCTTTTTTAAAGCTGACTGATAATTTCTAGCTGTTTTTCCTCCTCCACAAACAATTATAAATCTTTGATTTTGTCTTTCAATTAACTTTTTAAATTTTTTTAAAAACAAAAAATCTACTTTGTCAGGAACAATTAAAGAGCCGCCGACTGATATGGTAATTATTTCTTTCATAAATTATTAATAAATTCTCTAGTTGAAGGGCCAAAATATCCTAAAGAGGGTGAAATATTATTAGCTACCTGAAAATTAGCCAAAGCTTTTTGGGTTAAAAAACCAAAATAGTTAGTTTCTTGTCCCGGAGAACCAGGGCCCGTTTGGTTAATCAAAAAGCCTTGATCGTTTAAAAGCTCTTGTAAGCATTTCACATCTTCTCCTCTGGACCCTACAGTTAAATTCCTAGTAAAATTGCAAACAGTTTTTTTAAGGGTTATTTCCACTTTTTCTCCTTTTAAAATTGATTCTATTTTTAAAATGGTTTCTGCATCTACATTAAAAACAGTAAGTAAGTTTATAATTGAAGAAATTTGAAAGTCAGTTAAAATTTGATCTTTTTTCGGTTCTTTTGCGGTTATTTCTACTAATCCTTCTCCTTCTTCAAAAAAAACAGCTTCCAAATTTCTGTTTTTTTCAATAACAAAAGTATATTTTTTTTCTTCGCTTGCTATTTTGTCATTTTCTCTCCAGTGAGAAAAATAATAATCAACAAAAGGAATGGCTTCTATTGTTACTTCTCTTCCTTGTTGATAACTTCCATAACCTTGAACCATTCCCATATTCTCATTATTCACCGTTAAAGAAATGGTATAAGTCGGAGTTGAACTGCCCCCTCCTCCGCCACCACCACTTCTTACTCTTTGAAAACTAGCCGTTATTTCTTTATTGCTATCCATTTGAATAGTAACAGGATTATCGCTACTCTCTAGGTCACCAGTCCAATTATCAAAAGTGTACCCGGAAGCGGCTTGAGCTTCTAAAGTAACTTCTGTTCCATGAGAATACGATTCTTGGTCAGGGTCTTTGGCAACAGAACCATTTCCATCGGTATCAATTGAAAGGGTATATTCTTTTAATTCAAAATTAGCTGTTAAGTCAATATCTTTTGAAGGTATAGTAACTAAAGCAGACAAAGAACTAGAATCATCAACATACTCAGTATCCCCTGTCCACTCAACAAAATTATATCCTTCTTCAGAAATGGCTTCTATTTCTACTTCTTCGTTTTTCTCGTAATAACCTTCTCCGGAAGCAGTACCACTATTTAAGGGCAGAACAGCTAAATTTAATTCATAGTAAACGGCAGCTTGTTCTTTAACTTCTTTTTCAAAATTAGCCGTCACCTCCTTATTATCATTTATAGTTATTGTTTTTGGATTCTCAGATCCTGATAAATCTTCCGACCAGTGAGAAAAAACCCAGTCTTCTTGAGGGCTGGCTACAAGAGTAACTTCGTCATTATAATAATAAGGCTGGCTAGGTTCTTCGGTTACTGTTCCTTCCCCTTCAACACTAAAAGTAATGGTATATTCTATTTGTTCAAAGTTAGCTGTTAAATTAACGTCCTTTGAAGGCATAGTAACAACATTTGAACTAATATGTTCTGTATCTCCTGTCCATCCTGAAAATTCCCAACCATCTTCAGGGTTAATAGTTAAAGTTATTTCTTCTTCGGCAGCATAACTGTTTTTATTAGGATCTTTGCTTGCTGATCCTTCTCCTTCAGTAGAAATATTAAGGTTATAATTCTCTTGTTCAAAATTAGCCGTTATTTCTTTATTATTATCAATACTAATAATAATTGGATTTTCAATACTTTGTAAATCTCCCGACCATTCTAAAAACTGCCAATTTTCTTCAGCAATAGCAGTTAAAGTTACTTCATCTTCAAAAGTATAACTATCTTGCTCGGGATTTTTAACCACTGACCCTTCTCCCTCTGTGTTTATAGAAAGACTATAATCTTGTTGAAATTTAAGAGTTCTTTGGATGTCAACCCTTCCTTCTCCTTGTTCTTTTTCTTCCAAGGCTAAATCAATAGACCCGTCTTTCAAAATGTTTTTAATTTCTTCTGGTGTCCATTGAAGATTTTTTTCTAATAATAAAGCTACTGCTCCTGTTACATGGGGAGCGGCCATTGAAGTCCCCGAACCATAGCCAAAATTACCGTCTCCAATTAAAGCTGCCCTTATAGAAACTCCCGGAGCTACAATATCCGGTTTCATTATTTCTTCCGTAACCGGGCCTCTTGAAGAAAAAGAAGCTAAATTATCATCTTTGTCGGTAGCGCCAACAGTAATAGCATTTTCAGCTTTCCCAGGACTCATAATTGTTTCATCATCCGGCCCCGAATTCCCGGCAGAAACCACTACTACCGCTCCGTTAGTAACTGCATTATTAACAGCAGTAGAAACAGGGTCATCATGCTCACCTAACCCCCCCAAACTTAAATTTAAAACATTGGCTCCGTCTTGAACCGCTTCTTCAATGCCTGAAATAACCCAAGACCAAAGACCTTGACCATATTGATTTAAAACCCTATAAGCTAATATTTCCGCTTCAGGAGCTACCCCTTTTAAGGTTCCGTTACCGGCAGCCGTAGAAGCTACATGAGTTCCATGATTGTGTTGATCCATAGGATCATCATCTTCCGATTTACTTTGTCCCGGGGCACAAGTACCGCCCGATAATATTTCTTCACAGGTTACAAAATCCCACCCCCCAATAACTTTACACCCAATACCTAGGCATCCCCCCAAGTCAGAATGAGTATAGTCAACTCCAGTATCAATAATAGCAATTTTTATACCTTCTCCTGTTAAGCAATTATCAGTACATTCATTTCCATCATCTCCTAATTGGCCTGCTTCAATCCCTCCTTGAATTAAAGGAACGGATTCGTTGATTAAAATTTCTACTTTTTGATTTTTCCAAACTTTTTTTACTCCTTTAATTTTTTTAATTTCTTCTGCTTGTTTTTCAGAAATATTTTCGATAACAAGACCGTTATACAAATAAGTAAATTCTTTGGAAAAATTGCTTAAAGTTCCTACTTCTTTATTTAATAATTGATTAATTTTACCCTTAACTTCTTGTTGTTCTTTAAATAACTCTTCTTTATCTTTTTGTAAGAAAAAGAAGTTATTACTTTCAACTAATGGTTCTTTTTCTAATTCTATAATATAGCTATTTAATTCTAAAGAAGCCTCTGCCTTTCCATTAAAAAAACCAGCATAAAAAAAGCTGGTTAATAATATAATTATTAGTAATAATTTTTTAATTTTCATAAAAAAGTATTAAAATCCCCCCATTTCGGACATTTTTTTAACGGCAATCATTTGGGTTTTTCTCATCGCTTCATTCAAACAATCCACCAATACCTTTTCTTGCTGTTCTTTTTCTAAAGAGGGATTTAAAACAACCGATTCTATCTGCATAGTTCCGGTTACTACCACTTTAGTTCCTTGTTTTTCTACTTCCGCCTTTTCTTTAGCTAATTCTCCTTGCAAAGCTTTAGCTTGTTTCATTTGTTTAAATTTATCAAACATATATTTTAAAATAGCAGATAGTTATCAATAAATCAAGTTGAAAAACAAACCGGCTATTAAAAAATAAATTATTAAACTGAAAATATCAGTAATAATAGTGGCAAAGGGCCCTGAACCCATAGCTGGGTCTTTTTTTAAAGATCTTAACAACCAAGGAATTAAAACGCCTATTACCTGAGCGGAAAAAATAGTAAAGAATAAAGAGCTTCCTAAAATTATTCCAGTTAAAAAACCGAAAAAGACAAAAGAGAACAAAAAGAAGAAAAAACCTAAAATTAAAGCTATCAAAAAACCAACTTTAATTTCTTTGAAAAAATATTTTTTAATCGAAAAATTATCCAAAGCCAAACTTCTAATAAATAAGGTCTGAGTTTGAGCTCCCACGGCATCAGCCATATAAACTATCAAAGGAATAAAAGCGACTAAAACAAAATGTTTTTCTAAAGAACTTTCAAATAAGCCAACTATTTTGGCAGCTAAAATTCCGCCCAATAAACCTAAAAATAACCAAGGGGTTCTTGAATTAACTAAGCTTAATACAGAGGCTTTAGTCGTTTCTATTAAAGGCAAATCTGTTTTTAAGATACCGGCTTGTTTTAATAAGTCCTCGGTTTGTTCTAAATGTAAAATATTCAGAATAACGTCTGAAGGAACCGCCCCTAAAAAAGTACCGTCTTTTTCAACTACCGGAATAGCTTTCAAATTATGTTTTAAAGCCAAAAAAGCTACTTTCTCTTGGTCGGTATTAGGAAAAACTTTAACAATTCTTTTTTGGGAAAAATCTACTTTTTTTTGAAAAAGCTCTTTAATAGAAAAAACATTAACTAGTTTTTCTTTTTCCAAAACATAAATATAGTTAATGGTTTCAAAGTCAGCTATTTTTTCTGTAAGCATTTCTTTGATTTGAGAAATGCTCATCGTAGAAGAAACAACTGGAACTTTTTTGGTCATTACTCTGCCAGCTGTTTCTTTAAGATATTTGTACTTTAAGGTCATTTTTAATTAAACCTATCTTGAAGATATTTTTTCAATTCAGGCCCAATATCTTTTCTTTTTAAAGCAAACTCAATAGAGGTTTTTAGATATCTCAAAGGATCGCCGGTTGTGTACCATTTTCCCTCTATTGGTTGGGCAATAACTTTTTTCCCTTCTTGGGCTAAAGAATTAATAATATCTAAAATCCATAACTCGTTATCCTTACCTAAAGGAGCTTTTTGAGCTTTTTCAATCATATCATAAGAAAAAACAAACCTCCCGAACTGAGCCATATTAGAGGGAGCTTCTTTTAAAGGTAACTTTTCATAACCCGCTTCTATTTCGTAACCTTTCCCTTCTTTATACTTTACCGTTCCATATCTCTCCACCTCTTCATCGGGAACCTCTTGAACTCCTAAGACTACTTTTGCTTTTTCCTTTTGATAAACTTCAATTAGTTGTTTAACTACCGGTTTTTCAGAAATTGTTAAGTCATCCCCGAACATATAGACAAAAGATTCATCTTTACTTATCAAAGGAGCGACGCAACGCAAAGGAACAGCATTACCATAAGGATAACCTTTGTGTTGCCTGGTGTAAAAAAAATTAGCCATCTGAGGAATAACCCTTATTTTTTCCAACCTGTCTAATTTCCCGGTTTTTTCCAATTCTTGTTCTAACTCAGCATTAGAGTCAAAATGATCCTCCATGGACATCTGACCGGCTCTGGTAACAACAATAATGTCTTTGATACCGGACTCCACCGCTTCTTCTACTAAATAGTGGATAATGGGTTTATCCACTATTGGTAACATTTCTTTGGGCTGATTTTTAGTTGCCGGTAAAAACCTGGTTCCGTAACCGGCAGCGACAATAACTGCTTTTTTTATTTCTTCCATTTTATTTTATAATATAAAATACCAAAATATTCTTTAATAGCTAAATCACTATTTCTCAAGTTAGCACTACTGGGTAAAAAATCAAGCAAATTATATTCCCCTTTTCTTTTAAAATTAGTAGGAGCGGCAATAACGTTGGTT
>PWMZ01000068.1 GCA_003559065.1 Candidatus Nealsoniibacteriota bacterium | reverse complement strand
TTTTTCATCAAGATGAAGAAAAAGGATTAAATCCGCCAGCTGAGGTGGAGGTTACTGTTTCCAAAGAAACTAATCATCATTTAAAAGGTCCTATCTTTAAAACAGCTATTAATCTTTTTTTACCGGGTAAAACTTTAAGGGCCGAAGCTAACGCTGAATCACCGGATGCTTCTTTTCAAGAAGCCAGGGATGAAGCGGAAAGAGAAATTAAAAAATACAAAAACAAAAGCCAAAGTATTTATAAAAAGAGTATGCGTCGACTTAAAAAGTTGATGAGAAGACCATGAGTTTTTTCGAGAAAATTTTCGGTTCTGCCAACGAGAAAAAAATTAAAAAAATAAAACCTCTCGTAGAAAAAATCAATTCTTTGGAAAAAAAGATTGAGATGCTTTCTGACGAACAACTGGAGAAAAAAACTGAAGAATTCCAAAAGAGAATAGAAAAAAAAGAGGATATTCTTGCTGAAGCTTTTGCCGTTGTTAGAGAAGCAGCTAAAAGGACATTGAAACAAAGGCATTTTGATGTTCAGTTATTGGGATCTATTGTTTTGCATGAAGGTAAAATTGCTGAGATGAAAACTGGAGAAGGAAAAACCCTGGCTTCCACGCCAGCTATTTATTTAAATGCCCTAGAAAGAAAAGGAGTTCATGTAATAACAGTTAATGATTATTTGGCCAAAAGAGATGCTGTTTGGATGGGGCAGATTTTTTATTCTTTAGGCTTGTCGGTAGCCTGTATTACTCCAGAACAATCTTTTTTATACGACCCTTCTTATGTAGAAGACGAAGAATTGGATGAAAAAAGAGATGTTTTGGGCGGCTTTAAAGTTTTTGAAAAGTTTCTAAGACCGATTGATAGAAAACAAGCTTATCAAAAAGATATTACCTATGGTACCAACAATGAATTTGCTTTTGATTATTTAAGAGATAATTTAACCTATGATTTAGATAAAAAAGTTCAAAGAGACTTTAACTTTGCTATTTTAGACGAGGTAGATTCTATTTTAATCGATGAAGCGAGAACTCCTTTAATTATTTCCGGTCCCGGAGAAGATACCGTTAGTAGATATTATGATTTCGCCTCTATTGTTAAACCTTTAAAAGAAGGGGAAGATTTTGAGGTGGATGAGAAATCAAAATCAACCAGCTACCTTTTCCAGGGCCAGGAAAAAGTAATTAAACACTTAAATTATGATCCTTGGGCAGAAAATGATATTGATACCACTCATCACCTAGAAGCCGCCTTGAAAGCTAAAAGATTTTTTCAAAAAGACAAAAACTATGTTGTTAAAGAAGGTCAAGTTATTATTGTTGATGAATTTACCGGAAGATTAATGCCCGGCAGAAGGTGGTCGGGAGGATTGCATCAAGCCATTGAGGCTAAAGAAGGGGTTGACGTTCAACCCGAATCAAAAACCTATGCCTCTATTAGTTTTCAGAATTTTTTTAGAATGTATAAAAAATTAAGTGGTATGACCGGAACGGCCGCTACTTCGGCTGAAGAATTTGATAAAACCTACGGATTGGAGGTTTTAATTATTCCTACCAACAAGCCTAATATTAGAAAAGATTTACCTGATAGTATTTACAAAACAGAAAAAGGAAAAATTAAAGCTTTAGTGAGAGAAATTAAAAAAAGAAATGAAATTGGTCAGCCCTTATTAGTTGGGACTGTTTCTATTGAAAAAAACGAATATTTGGGAAAGCTCTTACAAAGAGAAGGAATCCAACATAATATTTTAAATGCTAAAAATCATGAACAAGAAGGGCAGATTATCGCTCAAGCAGGAAGATTAAAAGCGGTAACCATAGCTACCAATATGGCCGGAAGAGGGGTTGATATTGTTTTGGGGGGAAATCCGCCGAAGGAAAAAGAACAAAAGAAAGTTTTAGAAGTAGGAGGTTTACATGTTATCGGTACTGAAAGACATGAGGCAAGAAGAATTGATAATCAGTTAAGAGGAAGAGCGGGAAGACAGGGAGATCCTGGTTCAACCCAGTTTTTTGTTTCCACCGAAGATGATTTAATGAGGGTTTTTGGTGGAGATAAAATTAAATCAATTTTATCTTTTTTAAAAGTAAAAGAGGACGAACCAATAGAAACTAAAACCATTTCTAATGCTCTAGAAACCGCTCAATCTAAAATAGAAGGACATTATTATGATGCCAGAAAACACTTATTAGAATATGATGATGTTATGAACAAACACCGGGAAGTTTTTTACCAGAAAAGAAATGAAGTCTTAAAAAAATCGAAAGAAGGAACTTTAAAAGATTACATTTTAGAACTAATTAAAAAACATGACTATAGCGAAAAAGATTATTTAGAAAAAAGAAAAGAACATGAAGAAATAGATAAAATAGAAAAGTATGTTTATTTAAAAGTCCTAGATTATTTCTGGATGAATCATTTAACAGCCATGGATAGATTGAGAGACTCGGTTAAATTGAGAGCTTACGGTCAAAGAGATCCTTTGGTAGAATACAAATCAGAGGGTCATAAAATGTTTAAGCAATTTTTACAAGATATTGAAAAGTCTCTTCTTGAAAACTTATTCAAAGTGGAAAAAGTGAAAAAAGAAGAAAAGAGGGCCCAGGTTAGTTCTTCTGAAAAAGTAGGCCGGAATGATCCTTGCCCTTGTGGTTCGGGGAAAAAGTATAAAAAGTGTTGTTTGAAGTAATATGTATCAAAGACCATACAGTCTTGAAGAATTAAGGGATAATTATCCTAGTTTATTGAAAGATCCAGTACACTTATGGCGCGCTAAAACTGGAATTGAGTTAATACATAAAGAGCCCACCCCAAAAGAACAAAAAAGAATTTGGGAAAATTGGAATAAAATGTCAAAAAAAATGAAAGTAAAAAGTGATAAAAAAAGCATTGAATTATTTGGTAAAAATAATGCCGAACATAATCAAGATTTATGAAAAAAATATTAACCCTTTGTTTAATTTGCCAGGACTCTAAAATATTGCTTGGTATGAAAAAAAGAGGGTTCGGAGAGGGAAGGTGGAATGGTTTTGGTGGAAAAGTTGAAGAAAAAGAATCGATTGAACAAGCAGCTAAAAGAGAAATTAAAGAAGAATCAGGAATAGAAGTTCAAAACCTAAATAAGGTGGGGGTTTTAGACTTTCAGTTTCGAGGAGATCCAGAGGTTTTAGAAGTTCATATTTTCAAATCAGATGATTTTTTAGGAGAACCCAAAGAAACGGAAGAAATGAAGCCTCAATGGTTTTATAGCGATCAAATCCCTTTTGGAAAAATGTGGCCGGATGATATTTATTGGTTTCCTTTATTTTTCAAAGGAAAAAAATTCAAAGGAAGATTTCTTTTTGATGAAAATGACAATATTTTAGAAAAAGAGATTCAAGAAATATGAAAATAGCTATTATTTCAGACACTCATGGCAATGAAGCCACTTTGAAAAAAGCTTTAAAGATAATTGAAAAAGAAAAAATCAAAGACATTATTCATTGTGGAGATGTTGGGGGAGTAGATTTTTTGAGAAACTTTAAAGGGTTTAATCTTTTTTTATCTTTAGGAAACATGGATGATGAATTGGAAAGCAGTAAAAATATTAAAGTTTTTTCAAACTTTGGAGAATATAAAAATGTAGCCTTTTGTCATTTTCCAGCTAAAGCTAAAGAATTAGCTGAGAAAGAAAAATATGAATTTGTTTTTTACGGTCACACTCATAAACCCTGGCAAGAAAAGATAAATAATTGTATAATGGCTAATTCGGGTAATTTAGCCGGTCAAATTTTCAAAGCCACCTTTGCTATTTTAAAAGATAAAGAGCTAAAATTAAAAATATTATGAAGAAAAAACTAATTATTGCGATAATTATAATCTTATTATTAATAGTAGTAGGTTACCTCTTTTTTAAAGATGGAGAAGAAGAACAAGAACTAATAGAAGTTAAAAGAGGGGATATTACCAGAGAAATATTCGAAAGTGGTGTTTTAAAAATGGGGGAAGAAATTGCTCTAGGAACTAGGTCGGGAGGAGAGATAGAAAAAATATATGTTGAGAAAGGTCAGAAAGTAGAAAAAGGAGAAACTTTAGCTCTTTTAGAAAGAGAAGATCTTTCAATCGAAAAAAGAAGGGCCGAACAAAATTTGAGATCAGCTCAAGCTGATTTAAAAATTTTGAAAGAAACAGGAAGAGAGCAAGATATTCAAATAGCTCAAAACAAATTAGAAAGTGTCGAAACCTCTTTAGAATTAGCTAAAGAAGCTTTAGAGCAGTCAAAGTCAACTGCCCAAGCAGCTTTAAGGGACGCTTATGCCCCCGCTTTTTCTTTAATTAACAAGAGCTATATTACAGCTAAAGGGATTTATGATGACTTAAAAGAAATTAGAGACGAGTATTTCGTTCGCTTTTATTTTTCAGAAACTTATAAAGCTAGAAATAGCATTAATGTAGTAAAAAGAAACTATGATTTATTAAAAGAGCTAGTTGACGAATTTGACGAGAAAGAAAGTTTACCAGAAGCTGAAAAAGCTTATGAAATAATTGAAAGAGAGGTGGAAAACATTATTGACGTTGCTGACTCCACTTTTTATAAAAATAGGTTTACAAGTGAGGACAAAGAAATTTTGTGGGACGCTAAGACTGATGCTAACGAGATGCTTTCTGAAATTACTTCTTTGATAAATAGTATCGATTCTGTAAAAAAGCAAAACGAAAGTAATATCAATACCGCTAAGTCTCAAGAAGAAACCGCTCGAGCTAACTACATTTCAGCCAGAGATAGCTTAGAAAGACTTAAATCAGGAGTAAGAGATTTGGAAGTAGAATCAGCCGAAGCTAACGTAGAATCTTTAAAAGAAACTATTAACTTGATAGATCAGCAAATTAGAAGGAGCGTTATAATAGCTCCTGAAAAAGGAAAAATTGCTGATATTCACGCCAAAGAAAAAGAAATTATCCGAGCTGGAGAGCCTTTGTTTTCTTTTATTTCGGAAGGAGTTGCTAAAATAGAAGTTGATATTTACGAAGGAGAGGTAGGTTTTCTTAACGTTGAAGACATAGCTTTGGTAGAACTAGCTGCTTTTGCTGGAGAAATTTTTGAAGGTGTCATTACTTCTATTAATATAGCTGACAAAGTAATAGATGGGGTTGTTTATTACGAAACAATTATTCTTTTAAAAGATGTTCCTGAAAGAGCAAGGCACGGTATGACCGCTGACATTACTATTGAAACTGTTCAAAAAGAAGATACCCTTATAATCTCAGAGTTAGCCGTAGAAAGAAAAGAAGGAAAAAATTGGGTAATGGTTTCAAAAGACAACCAATTAGTACCGAGAGAAATAAAAACTGGAGCTAGGGGAGACAGAAGGCAGATAGAAGTAATTTTCGGATTAGAAGAAGGGGAGTTGATTAAATTATGAACTCTTTAATTAAATTGGAAAAAGTCTGGAAGATTTACGACTTGGGAAAAATCAAACTGGAAGTTATCAAAAATGTTTCTTTTGAAATTTTAAAAGGGGATTTTGTTATTATTCTAGGGCCCAGTGGATCAGGTAAATCAACTCTTTTACATTTGTTAAGCTGTTTAGATACTCCTACTAAAGGGAAGATCTTTTTGGAAAAAAATGATGTTTCCACCTTATCGGAAAACGAATTGGCTGAAATTAGGGGGAAAAAAATAGGCTTTGTTTTTCAGCAATTTAATCTTTTGGGCCATTTAACAGCTTTGGAAAATGTTATTATTCCCACTCTTTTTCAAGGAACTCCTCAGGAAAAAAGAGAAAGAAGGGCGAAAGAAATTCTTGCCTCGGTTGGTTTGGAAGAAAGAATGAATCATAAACCCTCGGAGCTTTCCGGAGGAGAAAAACAAAGAGTGGCTATTGCTCGAGCTTTAATTAATGATCCGGAAATTATTGTAGCTGATGAGCCGACCGGTAATGTTGGTTCTAAAACCGGAAACCATATTATGGAAACACTTAAAGAGTTAAATGAAAAAGAAGGAAGAACAATAATTGTAGTAACTCATGATAGAGAGCTTCAACATTTTGGTAAAAAAATAATAAAAATTAAAGACGGAGAAATAGATGAATAGAGAATATATTAAAATAGCAATACGTAACCTAAAGAATCGATCCTTAAGAAGCTCTCTTTCCATATTGGGCATTATAATAGGAGTTTTTTTGGTTGTTTCTTTAGTCTCTCTCGCTCAAGGGATAACGGAAGGAATTCAACAACAGCTAGATATGATAGGGGGAGATTTAATTATGGTTATGCCAGGAGAAGGCTTTGATATTACCTCTATAATAGGGGGCGCTCAATTAAAAGACAGAGAAATAGAAGCGATAGCAAGAGCTCGTGGAGTAAGAACGGTTTTAGAGAGCCCCTGGGGAGTTGAATCGGTCAGGTCGGAAGATCAATCAAAAAACACTCTCTTGTGGGGAATAGACTATGGTGAAGGAATCCCTGTTTTAGAAAGCCTTATGGGATTGGAGGCGGAAAAAGGATCTCTTCCCAGGCCAGGAAGAAGAGAGGTGGTGGTGGGAAATTTAATTCCTCAAGATATTTTTTCCGACCTGAGGGTCGGGGATCAATTAACTATTTCTGGCAGAAGATTTACTGTTTCCGGAATTCTCCGTTCTTTAGGGAGTAGGCAGGATGATTTATCAATTATGATGGATCTTTCCGATTACAGAGAAGTAACCGGATCAAGAGAAGGAACTCAAGCAGCTATTGTTCAAATTGAGAGTGGTTTTAACGTCGATTCTGTAGCTGAGAACATAAGGATGGAGTTAGAAGAAGTGGGCCGAAGAAGAAGGGGGGAAGAAGAGGCTTCTTATAGTGTTATAACAGCCGATGCTGCCGTTGATATCGCCAACAACATAATGAATATTTTACAGCTTGCCGTTTTAGCTTTTGCCAGTATCGCGGTTTTTGTGGGAGCAATCGGTATTATGAACAGTATGTACACGGCCGTTAGAGAAAGGACTAAAGAAATAGGCGTTTTAAAAGCGATAGGGGCTAAAAGAAAAGACATTTCCACTATTTTTTTAATAGAGTCGGGAATAATAGGGTTAATCGGAGGAATAATAGGTATTATATTAGGAATTGCTGCTGCTAAAATAGGGGAATACTTTTTAATTGATGCTCATCCTCTCGTTTATATCCAGGCTCATATTTCTTTTTCTTTAATTTTTTTCACTTTATTATTTTCTTTTTTAATAGGATGTTTAGCTGGATTTTTCCCAGCCAGGCAAGCGGCTAAAAAAGACCCGGTTGAAGCTTTAATGTATGAGTAATGCATAATGTCAGATACATATTGGACTCTGTAAGGCCATAAATATGCATTGGCATTGTAAATTTACAGGTATCAAAGGATTTGTAAATGTTTATGAATACGGGTTAAGATACCGTATGCTTACAAAAAAAGCCAAATACAAGGCCAGAGTGTTAGTATTCTGGGAAAAGCACGGC
>PWMZ01000025.1 GCA_003559065.1 Candidatus Nealsoniibacteriota bacterium | reverse complement strand
TTGGTATACTTCAAAGAGTGATTAACTTTTTATTCTGGGCACTAATGATAGCTACGATTTTTTTAGTTCTTTATGCTGCTTATCAATTTTTACTTTCTGACGGTGACCCAGATAAAGTGAGCAAAGCTAAAAAAAATATTCTTTATGGCGTTATAGCTATTGTTCTTGCTTTTTTAGCTGTTGGTTCTGCCAATATTATTATAGAGTTAATGGGAGCGGATTCTTCTCCCGATGGAATTTATTTTGACACCGGTGATTTCTGGTAAAGGGGCAGGTGGTGAAACTGGTAAACACGCTAGCCTTAGGAGCTAGTGCCGCAAAGCTTGTGGGTTCGAATCCCACCCTGCCCACAAACAACGAAGGTTGTTTTTTTATTTTGACTTGTTAAAATCAACTTATGAAAAATAATTATTATTTATTAAGACACGGCCATTCTTTAAGAAACGTTAAAAAGATCTATTCTTGCTGGCCGGAAAGAATGCACCTTCCTTTAACCGAAAAAGGAATAAATCAAATTGAAAAAGTGAGTAAAAAACTGAAAAAAATAGATCTTATCTTTTATTCCGATTTGTTAAGAACAAAACAAACCGCCGAAATAGCAGCTAAAAAATTAGAAGCAGAACTGGTCCCCGAAAAAAGATTAAGAGAAATTGATGTTGGTGTTTTCAATACTGAAAAAGAAGACAAGATAGCCAAGCTCTGGAAAAAAAGTAGTCTTTTTGATTATTATAAAAAAAGGTATGAAGTGGCTCCACCTGAAGGAGAAAACTATCAAGACGTAGAAGAAAGATTACTTGATTTTTTCCAAGAGGTAGAAAAAAAATACAACAAAAAGAATATTCTCATAGTTAGCCATCAAAGAACTTTGACCTTATTAGAAAAAGTGGTTAATAACTATTCCTTGGAAGAACTAATAAACATTATTGTTAATAAGAAAGAAATTGAAACAGGAGAACTAAGAATTATTCCTTAATAGATATTTTTTTCTTTCCCTTTTCAATAATAGGTATTTTAATTATCAAAACCCCATTTTTTATTTCAGCTTTTGTTCTGGCAGAATCTACTTCTATTGGCAAGATAATTTCTCGAGAAAAATTACCCCAGAAACATTCTTGTAAAAAATATTTATCTACTTCTTGGGCAGGATTGTCTCTTTTCCCTTTGATCATAAAAACATCATTTTCTACTGAGATGTCTACATCTTCCACTTTTATGCCGGCTAAAGCAGCCTGAATGATTAGTTCGTTTTCTTTTTGATACATATCCATAGCCGGTTGGCCGTCTTGTTCAAGCCAATTCTTTTTTTCTACTTCAGTTTTTTTAAAATCTTTCTCGCTTGATTTTTTGATTTTATCTAAAAATTCTTTTGACATATTGATTTTATTTTTTTTAATTTTCTAAAACACAAGAGAACAAACATTAGCATAGCAACCATTAAAACTATTAACAAGACAAAGTAATTGACAAGAACTATAGTCTGGGTAGCCTGCACTACTTGTATCATAATAAAATTAAACAAAACGTGCAAGAGAGTAGCTATTAAAAAACCAAAAACAACTAATCTTTTTTTTGAATGATAAAAAGAGAGAGCTAAAAAATATCCTAAAATAGCAGAGACCAAAGCGTGTAATAGGGTGGCTCCGGTGAAGCGGATTAAGTTAAGCCATAACATTGATTGAGTAGCGATTCCGAAGGTCTCTGAGCTGGTTAAAAAACCAGTAAAAGAATAAAGAATATTTTCCATGGCGGCAAAGCCCAAGGCAGCCGTTATCATGTAAATCATAAAATCAATCGGTTCGTCTAGTTCGTGGTGCTTAAAGATAACTAACCTTATTGTTAAGTATTTAGTTAGCTCTTCGAAAAAAGCAGAAAACAAAATAGCAACCAAAAAGAAAGCTAGCAGATAAGGTCTAACGAAAAAAAGAGCATGAAGAGCAATTAAAGCAAATAGCATGCCGTATAAAAAAACCTCAAGAATAATTTTCTTAGATTCCGGGTTTTTGTCTTCCGGAAGAAAGAAAAAAAGCCAAATAACGGCTGGGATAGTGCCGAAAAAAGCGGCCGAAAGAATAGGAAAAGAATTTACCATTTTTCTATCATTATACTTTCTTTTTTATCAATAGGAAGTTTTTGATATATTTCTTCGGTGATAAAGGGAGTAAATGGATGTAGTAATTTTAAACTTCCCAACAAAACATAAACTAATATTTGTTCGTTTTTATCTTTTTTAGATTTTTCAATGTAGTTATCACAAAAATCATGCCAGAAAAAATCATATATTTTATGACAAGCTTTGCCGTAATTGAATTTTGCTAAATCTTTTTCTATTCCTTCTTTGGTTTTTTCTAATTGTTTTAAAATTCTTTTATCGTGGTTGCTCTTGATTTTTAGCTTAGCAAAAGTATATTTTTCTTTTTCCAGATTACCTAAAACAAACCTGGAGGCGTTCCAAATTTTATTACAAAATTTTTCAGCCATCAAAATACTGTCTTTAGAAAACCTGATATCTTGGCCGCCCATTGCTTGATAAGCCAAGCCAAATCTAGTAGCATCCGCTCCGTGTTGATCAATTAGCTCTATTGGATCAATTCCAGTGCCTAATGATTTAGACATTCTTTTCCCGTCTTTAGTCAGAATAGTTGGGTGGATGTATACTTGAGAAAAAGGATTTTTTTTAGTAAATTCTTGACCGGAAAAAATCATTCTTGCCACCCAGAGATTGATAATGTCTCTGGCGGTAAAAAGAGCATCGGTAGGATAAAAAACCTTAAAGTCTTTTTTGCTCATAGTAGCAAAAGGCCACAAAGCGGAACTGAACCAGGTATCTAAAACATCGCTTTCTCCTTCAATCGGTATTTGATGTCCCCACCAAAGTTGTCTGGAGATACACCAGTCTTTAATATTTTTTAACCAATCAAGATAGGGTTTTTTGAAATTTTTTGGAAAAAATTCTATCTCTCCTTTTTTAACCGGTTCGATTGCTTTTTGGGCTAATTCTTTCATCTTCAAAAACCATTGTAAAGAAGGGATAACCTCGATAGTAGAATCACATCGGTAGCACTTAGGGACAGAATGAGTATATTCTTTGGTTTCTTTTAACAGATTAAGTTTTTCCAGGTCTTTTACTATTTCTTTTCTTGCTTCTTGGACTTTTAATCCTTGATATTTTTTAGGACAATTTTCCATCAAGCCTTTTTCAGAAATAACCTGGACCACTTCTAGTTCATGATTTTGGCCTATCTGCTCGTCTTTTAGGTCATGAGCAGGGGTAACCTTAACGGCACCAGTACCGAATTCCATATCTATCAACCTGTCTTTGATGATAGGAATTTCTTTATTTTGCAAAGGAAGAATAACTTTTTTGCCAACCAGCTCTTGATATTTTTTATCTTTAGGATTAACGGCAACAGCTGTATCTCCCAACATAGTTTCCGGCCTGGTAGTAGCGACAATAATGAATTTTTTACTATCTTTGATGGGATATTTTATATACCATAAGTTTGTTTTTTCTTCTTTGTATTCCAGCTCTAAATTTGAAAGACTAGTGGCACACCTAGCACACCAATTAATGGCTCTGTTAGCTTGATAAATTAATCCTTTTTCATAATAATGTAAAAAAGCTTTTTTTACCTCTTGAGCATACTCTTTGTCCATGGTGAACCTTTGACGAGACCAATCGCAAGAAACCCCTATTTTCTTATACTGGTTTAGGATAATGTTACCGTATTTTTCCTTCCATTTGTAAACTTCTTCAAGAAATTTTTCTCTTCCTAGATCAAAACGAGTTAGCCCCCTTTTTTTTAAATCTTTTTCAACAACGTTCTGGGTAGCGATGCCAGCGTGATCGGTTCCGGGTATCCATAGAGCCTTAAATCCTTGCATTCTTTTCTGTCTAATAATAACATCTTGGCAGATTCCGTTTAAAGCGTGACCCATATGTAATTTTCCGGTAATGTTGGGAGGAGGGAGAACAATAGTATAGCTTTTTTTATAAGGTAAGTTATCGGGATTAAAGAATCCTTTTTCTTCCCAAAAACTATAATTTTTTTCTTCTATCTCTTTTGGTTTGTGTTTTTTATTCATATATTTTCAGATTAGCATTTACTTTTATTTTTTTCCAGTCTTTAGGTTTTTTTTCAAAAAAAGCCGCCAGACAAGTCATTAAAGCGTTATCGGTACATAATTTGGAAGGAGGGAAATACAAGGGAAAGTTACTTCTTTTTTGAAATTGCCTTTTCAACTCTTTATTAGCCATTACTCCTCCACTTAAAATAATGGAACTTACCTTGTAATCTCTAGCTGCTTTAATAGTTTTTTTAATCAGGACATCGGCGACAGCTTGCTGAATTTCCTTGGCTACCTGGTCAACATAATTTTTGGTTAATTTTCTTTTATCAACCTCGTGCCAAACGGCGGTTTTCAAACCGGAAAAACTAAAATCATAGTTTTGGGCATAAATCATAGGGCGAGGGAGTTTAATAGTTGATTTTTTGACTAACCTAGCTCTTTTTTCTATTTCCGGTCCTCCCGGATAGTCCAGTTTTAATAATCTGGCTGATTTGTCAAAACATTCTCCGGCGGCATCATCTCTTGTTTCTCCTAATAGTTTGAACTTCCTTTTTTTATCCATTAGAACTAATTGAGTATGGCCACCTGAGACTATTAAACAAAGAGCGGGTAAAAGTGGTTTTTTTTCCAAAAAATTAGCAAAAACATGTCCTTTTAAATGATTAACGGGAATAATGGGAATATCCCAAACGAAAGAAAGGGCTTTGGCAAAATTTACTCCGACCCACAAACAAGGTTCTAGTCCGGGGCCGTTAGTGACACAAATAGCGTCTATTTTTGGTTTTTCATGATTAGTTAAAAAAGAAGTTAGATTCTTTTTTAATTGAGGATGCCTGGAAAGAATGTCTTTTAGTTCTTTGATCTTTTTTTTCTTTTTTTTCAAAAGCCCTCCTTTTTTTAAGGCTTTTTCTAAAACCAAAGTTAAGTTTTTTTCGTGTTCCCTTTTAGCCAGAGTAGGAAAAACTCCTTGGTATTCTTTGTGAACTTCTATTTGGGAAGAGATAATATTTGCTAAAACCTGAAAAGTACCTTGTTTTTTTAACAAAGCACAGCAGGTGTCATCGCAAGATGTTTCAATTCCTAAAATAATCATACTGTATTTTATCTTTTTTCTTGCTTTTTTTCAAATTTTATTATAACATGGGAACATCTTGACCCCATCGTCTAGTGGTTAGGACACTAGGTTTTCATCCTAGAAACCGGGGTTCGACTCCCCGTGGGGTCGCTTGACAAAACTATATTTTTGTGATATAAAGTAGGTAGTACATTGAAGAAACTACAACTTTTTAAGGAGAAAGTGCCATGAAAAAGATAGTGTTGGTTGTGTTGGTTGGTATGACGATGTTGGCTCTTGCAGGTTGCAGTATGCAAGAACACAGAGGAGAGAATGTAATCACCCGCCATATTTATCTTGGTGAGCGCATTCGGGTTGTGAATAATCTCTCCCGCCGGGTGATTATCACGTCTGGAAGATGTGATAATGAGATTGTACTCCAGCCTGGCCAACAAACTTCCATCCAAGGACTGAGGGAAGGCGATATTCTCGTCGCCCAAGTCATGGAAGGAAGCTCGGTAGTCGGGACCACCGACTATCGAGTGAGAAGGCGCTATAGTCGAGGTCGTCTGTGGCGAATAACTAGCTACAGACGGATCAGGTAACTTAACCGGGGTCGATAAAATATCGACCCCCTTTTTATTCCAAGTGAATATTTTCTTGAAAATCCTTTAATCTTTGTTTTAACAAAGGATAGTTTTTAAAATGAAAATCTTTTTTTAACAACTCTTTCGCCTTTTCTCTTGTTTCTTCTATTAAAGGTAAATCATTCAAAGCTTGCATAGTTAAATCAGGTATTCCCCATTGTCTGGTTCCGGAAAATTCTCCCGGGCCCCTTAATTCCAAATCTTTTTCTGCCAAAATGAATCCGTTTTCCGATTCTTTTAGAATTTTTAATCTTTTATATGACTTTTTAGCATTGGGGCTGGTTAACAAAAAACAGTAAGACTGAAACCTTCCTCTACCTACTCTTCCTCTGAACTGGTGAAGTTGGGCTAAGCCAAATCTCTCTGCTCCTTCAATCATCATAACGGTAGCATTGGGAATGTCTATCCCTACCTCTACTACTGACGTGGAAACAATGATATCTATTTTTCTTCTTTTAAAGTTTTCCATTATTTTGCCTTTTTCCTTAGAAGACAATTTTCCATGAATCATTTCAACTTCAAATTCAGGAAATATTTTTTCGGAAAGAATTTCATACTCTTTTTTAACCGCCTTAGTTTCTGACCAACTGGAATTGTCATTTTCTTTTTCTTCTATTCTGGGACAAATGACAAAAGCTTGTCTCCCTTTTTTTATTTCTTTTTTGATAAAAGAATAGGTTTTTTTTCTATCTTTTACTATTTCGGTTATTACTTTCTTTCTCCCTTTTGGAATTTCATCGACAAGAGAAAGGTCTAAATCTCCGTAAATAGTTAAAGCTAATGTTCGGGGAATAGGGGTGGCAGTCATAGAAAGCAAATGAGGGATAATTTTTTTCCTCTGACAAAGCTTAGCTCTTTGTTTAACTCCGAACCGATGTTGTTCGTCCAGGATAACCAAAGCTAAATTTTTAAATTTAACCTTATCCTGAATTAAAGCATGGGTGCCTATTAAAAGGTCAATTTCTCCTTTTTCCGTTTTTTCTAAAAGCTTTTTCCGGGAAATTTCGATATAGTCGTTCTTTAATTTTTTAGAATAGAATTTATCTTCTTTCCCAGTAAGAATGCCGACATCTAACTTAAAATTTTTTAAAATATCAAAAACCCCTTTAAAATGTTGTTTAGCTAGAATTTCTGTTGGCACCATAAAGGCTGCTTGTTGTTTTGCTTTGATAGCGTTTAAAATGGCTAAAGTAGCAACGATAGTTTTACCCGAACCAACATCTCCTTCTAATAATCTGTTCATAGGAAAAGGTTTTTCCATATCTTTTAAAATTTGCCAGGCTGATTTTTTTTGGGCGTCGGTTAGCTTGAAAGAAAGAGAAGAAACCAATCTTTTAATAAATTTTAAATTAATAGGAATAGGAACTGATTTTTCTTGGGCTATTTTCATTCTTTCTTTTAAAACGGTTAGTTGGATTAAAAAAAGATGTTCGAAAGAAAATCTCTCTTTAGCTTTTTCGGCCTGTTTTTTGGAACTGGGGAAATGAATTTGCCACAAAGCTTTTTCCACTCCCAAAAAGTTTTTTTCTTTAAGAATTTCTTTGGGAACTATTTCCGGGATTTTCCCTTTGGCATTATTTAGAACTGATTTTAAAATCATTCTTAACCACCTGGAAGAAAGCCCTTCGGTTTCCGGATAAACGGGTACCAAATTTCCGGTGTGAATTAATTTTTGAGATATTTTTTCGTAAACAGGGCTGGAAAGAAAAATGTCCCCTCTTTTTAAAATGGCTTTACCAGAAAGAAAAACCACCTGGTTTTTCTTTAGTGTTTTAATTAAATAGGGTTGTTGGAACCAAACTGCTTTGATTACCCCCGAACTATCTTGGACGATAGCTTCAGTAATAGTCATTTTCTTTTTGTAGGTTTTGCTATTTTCAATAGCTAAAATTTTTCCTTTAATGGTACATAATTTATTTAATTCTATTCTTTTTATAGGGATTAAATCGGAAAAATCTTCATATCTGTGGGGGAAATGATAAAGCAAGTCATGAATGGTTTCAATGCCTAACTTTTTCAGTTTATTTTCATAAACTGGCCCTATCTTAGAAATTTTGTTTATAGGAGTAAAAAGATTCATGTGCGCCTAGCAGGAATTGAACCTACAATCTCTTGGTCCGCAACCAAGTGCTTTATCCGTTAAGCTATAGGCGCTCGATTAGATTATAATGGAATATAGACAAAAGTAAATTGACTTATTATCTATTTAAAGATAATATGGTTATTATAGAGGGAGGAGTCGCATAGTTGGTCCATTGCGGCACACTGCTAATGTGCAGGGCTTAACGGCCCGCGTGGGTTCGAATCCCACCTCCTCCGCTGGAGGGGTCGGATAACGGCTATTCCATCGGTCTTGAAAACCGACGTGCGCAAGCACATGTGGGTTCGAATCCCACCCCCTCCGCCA
>PWMZ01000046.1 GCA_003559065.1 Candidatus Nealsoniibacteriota bacterium | reverse complement strand
TTTTTATCTTAAGTGGTATTTCAGGTGTTTACTCATATAGACAATATGGAACCACCACTTATTTTTTAAATCGTCAGTTAATAGCTATTTTTATCGGTTTAGTTTTGGCTTTTATTATTTACAAACTTCCTTTCAAGTTTTTAAAAAAAATAGCTTTTCCTTTCTTTTTGTTTTCTCTCTTTTTAGTTTTTTTAACCAATGTGCCTATTTTAGGAATAGAAATTTGGGGGGCAAGAAGATGGCTAAACTTAGGGATCATTAGTATTCAGCCAGCTGAACTTTTAAAAATAGCTTTTATTTTTTATCTTTCTGTCTGGTTAGGACAAAAAAAAGGAAAAACTTTTTTTCCTTTTTTAGCTATCTTATTTTTTATTTCTTTGGGAATGTATTTGCAGAATGATTTAAGCACACTTTGTGTTATTATTTTTACTGGTCTAGCTCTTTATTTTTTAGCTGGAAAATCCTTAAAAGAAAACCTAACTATTTGGGCAAGTACTGCTTTAGTTCTTTCTTTGTTTTTAATTGGTACTTTTAGAATAGACAGAATACTGGCTTTACTTGGTATTGACGCTGATCCATTAGGATCCGGTTTTCAGGCCATCCAGGCCTTAATTACCGTTGGTTCCGGCGGTCTTTGGGGTAGGGGGTTTGGTTTTTCTATCCATAAGGTTCCTCACGCTATGTCTGACGCTGTTTTTGCTATTATAGCTGAAGAGGGAGGGTTCTTTTTTAGCTCTTTGGTTCTTTTTCTTTTTTTCTTCTTTTTTTGGAAGTGCTTTTTACTGGCTAAAAAAAATAAAAACAAGACTACTCAACTTTTAATAATAGGGGTTAGCATTTGGTTTTTAACCCAAGCACTAATTCATGTCGGTGCTATGATAGGATTAGCACCTATTACCGGAGTACCACTTCCTTTAATAAGTTATGGGGGTTCCCATATAGTAGCTGAATTAATAGCTATTGGTTTTGTTTTTAATGTTTTAAAATCTTCGAAAAAATGATATACTAAAAATATGAAAATTGTATTTACTGGCGGAGGAACCGCCGGCCACCTATATCCCATAATAGCTGTAATCAGAGAAATCAGAAAATTAAAACCTGAGGCTTCTTTTTACTATATCGGACCTAAAGATACTTTTGCTTTAAAGGTTTTAAAAGACGAAAAAGTTAAAATTAGAATCATATCAGCTGGTAAGTTCAGAAGATACCTTTCTTTTCAAAATATAATTGATATTTTATTTCGTTTACCTAAAGGATTTTTTCAGTCTTTCTATTATATTTACACTATTAATCCTGACTTAGTTTTTAGCAAAGGAGGATACGGCTCTTTAACTACCACTTTTGTTTCTTGGCTTTTACAAACTCCTGTTTTTTTACATGAATCAGATGTTACTCCGGGTTTAGCTAATAGGTTTAACGGAAAGTTTGCCTTAACTATTTTTACCGCTTTTGGAGTAGAACAAACAGCTACTTTTCCATCTAATAAATTAATGGCTGTAGGAAATCCTATCAGAACAAATCTTTTAGAGGGGTCTTTAAAAGAAGCTAAAGAAATATTTTCTCTTTCAGGAGAAAAGCCGGTAATTCTAATTTTAGGAGGTTCTCAGGGGGCTCAAATAATTAATGAAACCGTTCTTTTAATGATGCCTGAGTTTTTAGAAGATTTCGAAATTATCCACCAAACAGGAGAAAAAAATGTCCAGCAGGTTTCAGCCGAATCAAAGGCGGTTTTGTCAAAAGAATTACAAAGATATTATCATCCGATTGGGTTTTTGAATGATCAAGAATTAAAGCATGCCTACGCCGCCGCTGGATTAATCTTATCAAGAGCGGGAGCTGGTAGTATCTTTGAAATAGCTGCTTTAAAAAAACCAAGCATTCTAATTCCCTTAGAAGGAGCGGCTCAAGATCATCAAACCAAAAACGCTTATGCTTTTTTTCAAAAAGAAGCGACTATAGTTTTAGAACAAGAAAACCTAAAGGCTCATTTTTTGTTGGAAAAAATAAGGCATTTATTTTCAAGAAAAGAAAAATTAGAAAAAATAAGTGAAGCTTGTCAATTCTTCGCCAAACCTAACGCCGCCAATATCATTGCCGAGTATATTGTCGCTTATTTAAAACAATGAAACATCAAAAAGAATTTAAAAAAGTAGAATCAATCATTAATAGGCATTTGTATCAGATATGTTACGTTATTACTATTTTGGTAATGTTAATGTTTTTAATCGAGTTTTTCACTCGGGGCTATTTTTCTTTAACTAGAATAGAGATTTTTTATTTAGGAGTCTTGGTCTTATATTCCATTCACAAAGAATTAATAAGATTTATTGGCCATAGGAAAATCGAAAAACAGGGAGAAATCTTTGTCTATATCTGGATAGGAATTACTCTTTCTTTGTTTGTGATTAATTTTTTCTCCCGAGATTACTTTGCCTATACCATAGACGGAAAACCGTCTTTGGTTTTGCACGATATTTCTCTTTTAACAGTTCAAATATTGGGAATATTTTTGTTAACCAGAATTAGCAAGTTTATTAGAGCTTTTTTAGAATATAAGTCTTTGACTGAAAAGAAAAAATAAATTAAAATATCATATGGCCACTATAGACGAAATAAAAAAAGAAAGATTAAAAAAATTAAAAGCAATTAAATCAGCCGGTCTTTTAGCTTATCCAAGTTCTTGTAAAAGAACTCATAGAATAAAAGATGTTCTGGAAAATTTTGAAAGGCTATCTAGGGTGATTTTAGCAGGTAGAATTATGGCCTTGAGAAAGCACGGCAAGGCTATCTTTTTTGATATTTATGACGGTAGTGCTAAAATCCAGGTCTTTCTAAGACAAAATAGTATTGGTGAAAAGGGTTTTCAGTTTTTTCTTGATAACTTTGATATCGGTGATTTTATTGAGGTAGAAGGCGAATTATTTATTACTAAAAGAGAAGAAAGATCTTTAAATGCCAAAGATTATAAAATACTCAGTAAGTCTTTGTTACCTTTGCCGGAAAAATGGCACGGTTTACAAGAAACGGAGGAAAGATTAAGAAAAAGATATTTAGATATTCTTTTTAATCCGAAAGTAAAAGAGATGATTGAAAAAAAAGCCGTTTTTTGGAATTCAATGAGAGATTTTTTTCTTAAAAAAGGGTTTTTAGAAGTAGAAACCCCTGTTTTAGAAACAACAGCTGGTGGAGCCGATGCTAAGCCCTTTGCTACTCACCATGATGCTTTAGATATAGATGTTTACTTACGCATTTCAATGGGAGAGTTATGGCAGAAAAAATTAATGGTAGCTGGTTTTGAAAAAACTTTTGAGATAGGAAGACAGTTTAGAAATGAAGGTATGGACGCGGAACACTTACAAGACTACACTCAGATGGAATTTTACTGGGCTTATGCCGATCATGAACAAGGAATGGAACTAATCGAAGAATTGTACAAATATGTAGCCGAAAAGACCTTTGGTACCTTAAAGTTTAAGATTAAAAACTTCGATGTTGATCTTTCTCAAAAGTGGGAAAAATACGATTACCGATCCTTGGTCAGTAAATATACAGGAATAGATGTCTTTGATGATAGTTTTGTAGAAATGAAAAAGGCTTTAAAAAAATTAGATATTAAATACGACAAAAAAGGATTTAATAAAACAAGGGCGATCGATACTTTATGGAAACATTGTCGAAAGAAAATTAAAGGACCGGGTTTTCTAATAAATTTACCGGTTGAGGTTTCCCCTTTAGCTAAAAGAAACGAAAAAAATCCTAAAATGGCCTTTAAATTTCAGCCAATCATTGCTGGTTCCGAGCTGGGAAACGGCTACAGTGAATTGAACGATCCTATTGACCAAGCAGAAAGATTAAAAGCCCAACAAAAACTAAGAGACGCAGGAGACGAAGAAGCTCAAATGTTTGACAACGACTTTATAGAGGCTCTTGAATACGGTATGCCACCGACTTTCGGTTACGGAGTTTCAGAACGCCTTTTTAGTTTTTTAATGGATAAACCGGTCAGAGAGTGTCAAATTTTTCCTTTAATGAGACCTAAAAAATAATATGTTAGATATTAATAAAATTAGAGAAGAAAAAGAAAAAATTGAAAAATCTTTACTCAAAAGAATAGAAAAAAAAGATTTTAATTTGGATGAATTAATTAATTTAGATGATAAAAGAAAAAAACTAATAACCGAAGTAGAAACTTTGAAAGCTCAAAAAAATAAAGAATCCAAAGAAAAGCCGGATCAAAAATCCATTGAAAAATTAAGAAAAATAAGTGAAAAAATTAAAGATTACGACAAAAAGATTAAAGAAATAGAAGAATCTTTGAAAGAAAAACTTTTAGCTTTACCTAATATTGTGGCTGATGATGTTCCCTCGGGGAATAAGGAAAACAATCAGGTTATTAAAACTTTCGGGGAAAAACCGGATTTTACCCCTAAAGATCATGTTCAGCTAGCAGAAGATCTAGATATTATTGATTACAAAAGAGCAGCTAAAATTGCCGGTAGTGGTTTTTGGGTTTATAAAAACGAAGGCGCCTTATTAGAGTGGGCTCTTTTGAATTATTTTATTGATTTTCATAAAAAAAATAATTATACTTTTTTAATTTTACCTTATTTGTTAAACGAAAAATCAGCTTATACTTCTGGTCACTTACCCAAATTCAAAGATGACCTATTTTTAACTCAAGACAATCTTTATTTAAACGCCACCAGTGAAATGATGTTAGCTAATTACCATAGAGATGAAATTTTGAAGAAAGAAGATTTACCTTTGAAATATTACGCTTATTCTTCTTGTTTTAGAAGGGAAAAAGGCTCTTATAGGAAGGAGGAAAGGGGGATGATAAGAGGACACCAATTCAATAAAATTGAAATGTTTCAATTTACCTTGCCCGAAAAATCCTGGGAGGCTTTTGATGAATTGGTTGCTAATGCTGAAAAATTAACAAAAGATTTGGGCCTTCATTTCCAATCGGTTCTTTTGGCCGCTCAAGATGCTTCTTCGGCTATGGCTAAAACTATTGATATTGAAGTTTGGATTCCTAGCATGGGTATTTACAAAGAAGTAAGCAGTGTCTCTAACGCTTTGGATTATCAAGCTAGAAGAGGAAAGGTTAGATACAAAGAAAAGGGGGAAAGTAAGTTTTTACATACTTTAAACGGTTCCGGCCTAGCTACTAGCCGTTTGATCCCTGCTATTTTAGAACAATTTCAACAAAAAGACGGTAGCGTTAAAATACCTAAGGCCCTCCACCCTTATTTAAACTTTAAAACTATTGATGCCAAAAACTCAAGTTAAAGGACTAAACATTCATTATCTGATTAAAGGAAAAGGGGATCCTTTTTTAATTTTACACGGCTGGGGATCTTCTTCTCAAAAATGGGAAAAAGTTATCAATCTTTTATCTTTTAAATTTCAATTAATAGCTATCGACTTACCCGGTTTTGGAAAATCCCAGGAACTAAAAGAAAGTTGGGATATTAATAATTACAATGAATTTTTGAAAGAATTTATTAAAAAAATTGGTTTAAAAGATTTTTATCTTTTGGGTCATTCTTTCGGAGGAACTTTGGCTTTCAAATATAATTCTGAAAATAAAGTTAAAAAACTGTTTTTAGTAGCCCCTTCTTTGGTAAGAGAAAAAACCTTCAAGAAAAAATTATTTTCTTTAAATGTTCCTTGTCCCCCTTTTTTAAAAAAAATTATCTACAAAGGATTAAAGAGTGATTATCCCTATTATCATGGAACTATGAGAGAAACTTTAAAAAACATAGTTTCTCAAGATTTATCTCATTTGAAACCTCTTTCTAAAACTATTTTAATTTGGGGCAAAAAAGATAGAATAACTCCTTTATTTCAGGCCGACAAGATTAAAAAAGATGTTCTAGAAATTATCCCCGGAGGCCATGCTTTAGAAATCGAAAAACCGGATTTATTAGTAGAAAAAATATTAGAAAACCTATGATTTATTTAATTGCTATTTTTTGGTCCTTTAAAGAAGCAAAGTCCGCCTTATTTTATCTTTATTTTGCTCAATTAAAAGAATATCATTTGGGGAGGTTTTTGTTTCATTTTAAAACCAGACAAGGAAAATCATTATTATTAAACAAATTAATTATTCTAAAAATAATTATTTTATTTTTGTTTCTAATTAATTTTCCCTTAACTTTTTATTTATTCTTCTTTTTATACTTTATTGAGTTTTTAAATACTAGTTATAAATTTTTTCAAGATAAACTAAAAAAACCCGTTTTTACTAAAAAAACAATATTTTTAAGTTTTATTTTATTTTTATTTATTTTTGTTTTTTTATTCTTAAGTATTAGATACTATTTTGAAAATTTAATATTTCTAATTTTAACTTTTGATATTTTTTCTCCTTTAATATTTTCTCTTTTAATCTTTTCGTTGCAACCTCTAACTATTTGGAAAAGAAAAAAAATCATTAAAGAGGCAACTTTAAAAAGAGAAAAGCATAATCTAAAAGTTATCGGCATTACCGGAAGTTATGGTAAAACCACCACAAAAGAATTCTTAGCCACTATTTTAGCTGAAAAGTTCAATGTTTTAAAAACTGAAAATCATAAAAATTCAGAAATGGGTATCTCTCAAACTATTTTAGAAGAGCTAAATGAGGGTCATGAAATTTTTGTCTGTGAAATGGGGGCTTACAATCAAGGGGGAATCGAATTATTAGCTGATATTGTCAAACCTGAAATAGGGATAGTTACTGGTATTAACGAACAACATTTATCTCTATTTGGTTCTATGGAAAAGTTAATAGAGGCCGAAGGGGGAAAAGAATTAATTAATAAAGCGAAATTAGTTTTATTTAATGGTGATGATAAATTATGCTTGCAAGTATACAAAGAAACAAAGAAAGAAAAAAGACTATGTTTAATTAAAGAAAAAAGCGATTATTGGGTTTCTGATTTTTCTCTTAGTAAAAAATATCTTTCTTTCAAAGTTAACGAAAAAGAAGAATTTAAAGTTAAAACCTACGGTAAGCACAATCTTTCTAACTTATTATTAGCTATAGCTTCAGCAAAAGAACTAGGAATGAGTTGGGATCAAATTAAAAAAGGTTGTTTCAAAATAGTTCCTGAAATGACCGGCATAAGGGTTTTTGATAGTAACCACGGTTTTAAAATTATAGACTCTTCTTATTCGGCTAATCCAACCGGAGTAATGGCTGATTTAAATTACCTAAAGCTCTATCCCAAAAAAAGAGTAATAGTTATGCCTTGTTTAATAGAATTAGGAAAGGAAGCTAGAAGAATCCATAAAAAAATAGGGAAAAAAATAGATAAAATTTGTGATTTGGCTATCATTACCACTCCTGATTATTTTGAAGATTTAAATTCGGAAAAAGCAGTTTTGATTGAAGATTCCCAGAAAATTACTAGAAAGCTTAAGAGTTTTTGTTCCAAAAAAGATACCGTTTTAATAGAAGGAAGAATTAAAAAAGGTATTATTAAAAAATTATGATATCCATATCAATATCTCCCAATACCGAAAAAGATGATATTTTTTTAGCTTTCAAATTACTTTTTCAGTGTTGGAAGTGGAAAAAAGGAAAAAAAGAAAAAGAGTTAAAAGAAATTTTAAAAGAATATTTTAATATTCCTTACGTTTTTTTATACAACAGTGGCAGGTCTTCTTTGTATTGTTTATTAAAAGCCTTAGATTTGAAAGAAAAAGACGAAGTTTTATTACAGGCTTTCACTTGTACAGCCTTAGTTAATCCTATCTTATGGAATAACTTAAAACCTGTTTATATAGATATTAATAATGATTTTAATATTAATACCCAAGACTTAGAAAAAAAGATAAATAATAAAACCAAGGTTTTAATTATTCAGCATACCTTTGGTTTTCCTTGTAATATGCAAGAAATAGAAAGAATAGTTAAAAAACACAATTTGGTTTTAATTGAAGATTGCGCTCATTCTTTAGGGGGAAGTTATCAGGGAAAAAAATTGGGTACTTTTGGTCACGCTTCTTTTTTTTCTTTTTCCAGAGACAAAGTTATCTCTTCCGTTTACGGAGGAGCTGTTATTACTAGAGATGAAAAATTAGTTGAAAAAATAGATAAAGTTGGTTACCCTTCATATTTCTGGATTTTTCAACAACTTTTACATCCCTTGCTAATGAATCTTTTTATTATTCCTTTTTATCGATTTTTAGGAAAGCCCTTGTTAATTATTTTTCAAAAAACCCACTTACTTTCAAAGGCAGTTACCGATAAGGAGAAACAAGGCTTAAAACCCAATTATTTTCCCGGAAAACTACCTAATGCCTTAGCCTGTTTAGCTTGTCATCAATTTGAAAAACTTAATAAGTTTTCTCGACACAGAAAAAAGATAGCTAGCATTTATTCTAAAGAATTAAATTTACCTTTGAAAGAAGGGAACTATTTAAGGTTTCCAGTTGTTCACCCTCAAGCTCATCAAGTTATTAAAAAATTCTGGAAGAAAAACATCTTAATAGGGGATTGGTACACTACTCCCATAGCTCCCGATGATAC
>PWMZ01000017.1 GCA_003559065.1 Candidatus Nealsoniibacteriota bacterium | reverse complement strand
CTCACTTTATCTGGGTCACCGTCAGAAAGTAAAAATTGATAAGCAGCATAAAGAACTAAAAAAATCGTAGCTATCATTAGTGCCCAGAATAAAAAGTTAATCACTCTTTGAAGTATACCAAAAAATTCTTTATCTGCTTCTCCAGCGTAGGCTAGAAAAGAAAAAGTTAAACCAATAAAGATTAAAAAATATTTTTTCATATTCTTTATTATAATCTTTGAGCAAAAAAAAACAACCCCTCGAAAGGGGTTGTCCTTTAACTCGTTCTATTCTCCTAAGAAGTTCAATACTATTCTAAACAATCCTTGAGCTAACATAGCAACCACTACAGCAACAATAGCATAAATAACTACTCGTCTAGCTTTATCAATTTTCTCTTGGTCCTGGCCTCCGGTGAGGAAAAGATAAGCAGCATAAATAACAAACACTACCGTTAAAGCCATTAAAAACCAAAACATGGCATTAATAAGCGTTTGCATAGTTGCCATAAGGCCATCTAAGTCTGCAATTACGGGAGCATCATCGGTAAGATCTATGGTGTCTACTTGAGCTAAACCAAGCAAAGGAGAAAAAGCTAACAATCCTACTATCGGTAAAATTAATATAAGTTTTTTCATTTTTTTATTTTATTTTTTAATTTCGACCTTTAATTTATTCTTTTAAGGTTAAGTAATCTGGAAAAAATCGTCTTTCTTGTTCGATAGTATAATCACCTTCTACTATAACTCTCATTATAACAGCATACAATGCTCTGGCTGACAAAACAATGGCTAAACCAATAATCGCCCATTTTAATATGTTCTTGGCTGTTTGCACTTTTTCCGGATTGTCTCCCGCCCCAATCAAATTGAAAGCAGCTATCAAAACGGCAATAGGCATCAAGGCAATCGCTAACCACATAATGAAGTTCAAAATCGCTCCAAAAAGTTCGCCGAAAGAATCATATTCCAAGGGGTTTTCAAGTTCAATAGCCCCCACTAAGAAAGGGGAAATAAGGGAAAGCATTATTATTAAAGAAATTATTTTCATTGTTTCATTATATGTTATAAAAAAAACTAATCAAGGCTTTTTCATTAAAACTCCTCGATGATAATTACCGCCGTCAATTTCTTCCTCTTTCTCAAATTTATTTTCTTTTAATATTTTTTCAAGCTTATCAAAAGAAAGCTTTTCATTCGGTCCTTGCGAAGTTTCTTCTTTCCAATCAATTATTAATAATTTTCCTCCCGGTTTCAAAATTCTTTTTGCTTCTTCAATTATACTTTCTATTTTTTCTGCTTGAAACAAAGTATTTATTATAAAAATAAAATCAACAAAAGAGTCTTGAATTTTTGAAGAACCAGGTGTTTCCAAATTGCACCTTACCGTCCTGATATTAGAAAGACCGGAGGCCCTGTTTTTTAAGGCATTTAAAGGTTCCTCTTGAATATCCAAAGCAAAAACTATGCCATTTTCTAATTTTTCAGCTAAAGGAATAGTAAAACCACCTGAGCCACAACCGAAATCGGCTGCCACCATATTTTCTCTTAAATTAAGTTTTTTTAATATTTCTTCTGGGTTTAAAAACATATTAAACGTAGATTATAGAGGCTACTTTATCTCCTTCAGCCATTTTCATTATTTTCACTCCTTGAGTAGCCCGACCTGATTTAGCAATACTTCCTATTTTTGTTCTAATAATGTGTCCTTTTTGAGAAATAACAATTAAATCTTCTTCCTCTCCGCTTAAAACTGCTGAACAAGCGATATCGCCCGTTTTTGAAGTAATATTGGCTGTTTTAATTCCGCTTCCTCCTCGGCCTTGTTTTTTATACTCTTTCAATAGTGTTCTTTTCCCAAAACCTTTTTCAGTAATAATCAATAAATACTGATTTTTTTGTTCTGGATAAATCACCTCTACTCCAACGACGTTATCTTCTTTTTTAAGATTCATTCCTTTGACCCCAGAGGCGGTTCTTCCCATCTTTCTTATTTCTTTTTCTTCAAATCTTATTGATTGGCCTTTTTTAGTTATTAACATTATATCATTCTTCCCCGTTGTCTTGCAAGCCTTTCTCACCAAGTCATTTTTTTTCAAATTAATAGCAATCAAACCAGAACTTCTAATATTTTCAAACTTTTCAATGTCGGTTTTTTTAACAATTCCATTTTTAGTAGCGATAACCAAGTTTTCTACTCCTTTTTCTTTGTCTTTCTTGCCGGCTGTCATTAAAGAAAGAATTTTTTCTTGAGAAGAAATATCAATAAAATTCATTAAACCCCTTCCTCGAGAAACCCTGGTTCCTTCTGGGACCTCATAGACGATTGTTTTAAAAACCTTTCCTGAGTCGGTGAAAAGTAAAAGTTGATCGTGAGTATCGGCCAATAAAAAATGCTCAACAATATCTTCTTTTCTGGTTTTCATTCCTAAAATACCTTTTCCTCCTCTTTTTTGAATTTTGTAAACAGAAGGATTAATTCTTTTAATATATCCTCCGGTAGTCAGAGTAATAATTACTTCTTCGTGAGGGACAAGATCAGCTTCGGCAATTTTTTTAACTTCTCCTTTAATAATCTTTGTTCTTCTATCATCTCCAAACCTTTCTTTAAGATCTTTTAATTCTTTTTCTAAAACTTTTTTAATTTTTTGACTGCTTTTCAAAATAGCGGTTAATTCTTTTATTCTTTTTAAAAGATCAGCTAACTCTTGTTCTATCTTTTTTCTTTCCAACTTGGCCAAAGCTGACAACTTAGTTTCTAAAATAGCATTAGTTTGAATCTCAGTAAGCTTGAATTTTTTCATTAAGTTCTTTTTAGCGTCTTCTCTGCTCTCGGAAGATTTAATGATTTTGATTACTTCGTCAATTTTATCTAGACATTTTTTCAAGCCTTCCAAAATATGGGCTCTGGCTTTGGCTTTATCAAGTTCAAATTGGGTCCTTCTTTTAATAACCTCTTTTCTATGGGCAATAAAATGATTCAAAATTTCTACCAAAGAAAGAGTCTTAGGGTACATGCCGTCAACCAAGGCTAAAGAATTTATATGAAAAGTTTTTTGTAAATTAGTAAACTTATATAATTTGTTAATTATTCTTTGAGGACGAGTGTTTTTTTGCAAGTCAAAAACAATTCTCATCCCTTCTTTGTCCGATTCATCTCTAATATCTTTGACTCCTTGTATTTTTTTGTTCTTGACTAATTTGGCAAACTGCTCTATCAAAGCTGACTTGGCAACCAGATAAGGAATTTCGGTGATAATAATTTGGTTTCTTCCTTTCTTATTCTCTTTCACGTCCACCTTTCCTCTAGTGACAATCGGACCTTTTCCTTGAGAATAAGTGGTAATCATTTCTTTTTGCCCATAAGCTATCCCTCCGGTTGGAAAGTCAGGTCCTTGAATAAATTGAAAAATATCTTCGGTATTAGCTGACTTGTTATCTAATAGATAAATTAAAGCGTCACAAACTTCGGTAAGATTGTGGGGAGGAAAAGAAGTGGCCATTCCAACGGCAATTCCCAAAGATCCATTTAAAACTAATTGAGGTAAAGGAGAAGGCAAAACTTTAGGCTCTGTGTTAGTCCCATCGTAGTTATCCATAAAATCAACAGTGTCTTTTTCTATGTCTTTTAACATCTCTTCTCCAATGGCGGAGAGTTTGGCCTCTGTGTATCTTGGGGCGGCCGGTGGGTCTGAATCGATTGAATTATGAACGAAAACACCGGCAGCCAAGGCAAAGTTGTGCCAAGGATCCACGGTTATGTCATAAACATCTTCTTTCTTTTTTAAAATTTTAATATCAACAATTTTATGGTTGTAGGTTTTGGCCATTTTGCAACCTTCAAGTTCCACTCTACCGACACACGGTTTTAAATATAGTGGCATTAAAGAATCTCCTTTTTTAAGGTTTTGAGCTTCTTTATAATTTCCCTTTCTTAATAAAAACCGATGGTCTAGAGTGCACTTAATCTTTTCATCGTTATCCAGGGTTATTTGAATAATCTTTTCATTTTTTCTAGTTAATCTAGGTTTTTTAATTTTAGTTATTTCTATTTCTTTTTTTTGATGATTAAAGGTATACCCCCAGTGCTTTTTCCCTTTCTTGTTTTCTTTAACTAGATTTTTAAAACTTAATTCTCTCCCATCACATAATTTAACTTTTGTGTCCCCCGTAAAACAACCAAAATTTCCTTGACCTTTCACCAAGGTGTACCTAGAAGAAAAATCCTGGGCTAATCTTACCATAGCGTTATAAACAGCCATGTCTCCATGGGGATGATATCTCGCTAAAGTTAGTCCTGTTACCGCTGCCGACTTTCTAAACTTAGCATTATGTCTCAATCCTTCTTCTAACATGGAATAAAGAATCCTTCGGTGAACTGGTTTCAAACCATCTCTAACATCAGGAAGAGCTCGAGCAACAATAACCGACATAGCATAGTCGATATATGATGACTTTAGTTCTTGGACTATTTCTCTTGGTTGAATCTCTTTTTTATTCTTCATATTCTTCTAAAATTTCTTCTTTTTCCAGTTCCTTTAATATTGACTGCCAATCTTCTTTCATACTATCGGATAATTCTAGAGAAGGCATATTTTCTAAATTAAATTGGATTTCTTGGTTTTGGATGGTAAAGCTAACTTTTCTTTGTATTCTGTAAAGACCGAAGCTAAAGATAATACCCCCAAGAATTACTACAACAACCACTCTTAATATTTTCTTTTTTTCTTCTGTCATTATGGCTCTAAAACAACAATCTTAGGATCTTGGTTCAAAAGATCCTTTTTTTTCACTGAAAACTTTTTTAAAGGCTCTAAAGACTTAACCCCTAAAACTTTTAAAAAGTCCTCTAATTTATTCAACTTCTCTTTTAATTTGGGTATCTGATAATACATAGGAATGGTAACCTGGGGTTCTATTTCAGAAACAATTTCAGCTGCTTCTTTAGCTTCTATACTTTCTTTCCCTCCTATGGGCAAAAGTAAAATATCAACATCTGAAAGTTTATCCAACTGTTCTTTTCCTAATTCTTTTTGTTTTAAAAGTCCTAGATGACAAATTTTTAAACCCTCTTCCTCTAGAAGGTAAACGGTATTTTGATCTATTTTTCCATCTTTAAAAGAATAAAAGCCATTGATAATAACATCCTTTATTTCATATTCTCCGGGCCCGTCTATTAAAAAAGATTTGTCCTTTTTCCCATTGCTTTTGCTTAAAAGTAAAATATCCGGTTCTTTTCTTACCGGCTTTAAACCGCTATTGGCATCAATGGGGTTAAATAAAGCACTAACTACTTGTTTTCCTTGCTGAAAATTAAGAGTAAAACATGTTTGTCCGTGCCAAAAAATATTCATATTTTCATGATATCATTATTTTTTAGAAAAATCAACTTGCTTTTTCCCTTTTTATATGATATATTCCCAATCATATGGTAGTTAAAAAAATAATTCAAGAAACCGACGCGATAAAAATCCCCAAGGTGGGAGAAATCGTTGAAGGAGAAATAATCGACCAAAAAAATGCGGTCGTCTATGTTGATTTAAAAGAATCGGGTGTAGGCATTATCTTTGGCAAAGAATTTTATGAAGCTAAAGATAGGCTTAAAGAACTAAAAGTGGGAGACTCAGCTTATATTAAAATAGTTGGAGAAACCAACGAGGACGGCTATTTAGAACTTTCTTTAAACCAGGCCGGAGAAGAAATAGCTTGGAAAAATATCAAAGAAAGAAAAATAAATAACGAAATTATCAAGGTGGAAATAACTGGGGCCAATAAAGGAGGTTTACTGGGAAAAGTTTCCGGTATTCCCGCTTTTTTACCGGTTTCTCAATTATCTCCAACCAATTATCCTAAAGTTGAGGGAGGAGACAACCAAAAAATATTGGAAGCTTTACAAAATTTCGTTGGCCAAGAGATGGAACTGAAAATCTTTGATATTAATCCTAAAGAAAACAAACTAATTCTTTCTGAAAAAGCTAAAGAAGCGGAAAAAGTAAAAGAGAACTTAAAAAATTACAAAGAAGGAGATGTCGTTGAAGGAGAAATAACCGGAGTGGTTGATTTTGGCGCTTTCATTAGTTTCGGCAAAGAAGCTTTGGAAGGATTAATCCATATTTCTGAATTAAGTTCTAAAACAATCAAAAACCCCTCAGAAGTAGTTAAAATTGGAGACAAAGTAAAAGTTAAAATAGTTGATATTTCCAATAACAAAATATTTCTCTCTCTCAAAGCATTAGAATAATTATCCAAAAGATGTTATTTTAAATAAGGCATGAAAATTCTAACTAAACACATCTTATTTATTCTTTTAATCTTTCTTCTTCTCGCTGGAATATTCAGCTTATTCGAGGATCCTTTCGAGAGAACGGAAGAAATTTCTCTGTCCGAACTAGTCCAAAGAATAGAAAACGTAAAAGAAATAACTGTTGCTGGTAACGCCGTCTCTTTAGTTTTTAACGACGGGACAAAAAAGGAAACAAGGAAAGAACCAGAAACAGGCCTAATAGAAACTTTAAGAAATTACGGAGTTTCCGTAGAAACAATCAGAGAGATAGATATTAAAACTAAAACAGAACCAGGGGCCTGGGTTGGTCCGGCTTTGATGGTTTTTCTCCCTTTTCTAATTTTTATTGTCTTTTTCTTTTTCATTTTTAAAAGAATGAAAGCTGGAGCTTCTCAAGCTTTTGATTTCACCAAAGCTAAGGCCAAGCTTTTCGGTGGCAAAGGACAGCCCGAAGAAAAAACAAGCTTTGATGATGTGGCCGGTTTAACAGAAGTAAAAGAAGAATTAAAGGAAGTTGTTGATTTTTTAAAAAACCCAAAAAAATACTTAAAAATGGGAGCTAAAATTCCCAGAGGAGTTCTTTTATTGGGAGCAGCTGGGGTTGGTAAAACCCTTTTAGCCAGGGCGGTAGCGGGAGAGGCTAAAGTTCCTTTCTTTTCTATTTCCGGTTCTGAATTCGTAGAAATGTTTGTAGGAGTTGGATCTTCTCGAGTCCGAAATCTCTTTTCAACCGCTAAAAAAGCAGCTCCGGCTATAATCTTTATTGATGAGTTAGACGCTATCGGCAGAAGAAGGGGAACCGGTATCGGAGGAGGTCACGACGAAAGAGAACAAACTTTAAACCAGATTCTAGTTGAAATGGATGGATTTGAGAGAGAAACCAATATTATTATTATTGCAGCCACAAACAGAGGAGACGTCCTGGATCCCGCTTTGTTAAGGCCAGGAAGATTCGATAGAAAGATAATTTTAGAAGCCCCTGACATTAAAGGAAGAAAAGAAGTATTAAAATTACATACTATAAAAATGCCTTTAGCTTCCGATGTAAAGTTAAGGGAGGTGGCTGAAAGAACTCCTGGTTTTTCCGGGGCTGATGTCGCTAACGTAGCTAATGAGGCCGCTATTTTAGCTGCTAGAAAAAACAAAGAAAAAATATTTCAAGAAGATTTTTTAGAATCCATTGAAAAAGTTTTATTAGGACCGGAAAGAAAAAGCCACATTCTTTCAAAAAAAGAAAAAGAAATTGCCGCCTACCATGAAGCCGGCCACGCTTTAGCTACCACCTTACTTCCTGGAGGAGAGCCTATCAGGAAAATATCCATTATTGCTAGAGGAATGGCTGCCGGCTACACTATTCATTTGCCCGCAGAAGAAAAGAGAATGAAAACTAAAAAAGAATTTGAAAATGAATTAGCCATGTTTTTGGGCGGTTACTGCGCCGAAAAACTAATTTTTAAAGAAGTCACCACCGGCGCTTCTAATGATTTATCAAAAGCTTCTAGTTTAGCTAGAAGACTAGTAAAAGAATATGGCATGTCTTCTTTGGGACCGGTAGCTTATGGAGAGAATAACGAACTAACTTTTTTAGGAAGAGAAATTTCGGAACAAAAAAACTATTCCGAAAAAGTAGCCGCTAAAATAGACCAAGAGGTTAGTAATTTTATTAAAAAAGCGGAAAAGAAGTCTATTGAAGTTCTTAGAAAAAACAAGAAAACTTTGGAAAAAGTAGCTCGAGTTTTAATTAAAAAAGAAACAATAGAAAAAGAAGAATTTGAAAAGTTGATTAAAAAAGAAATCAAGGAAAAGCCGAAGATGAAGATGAAGAAAGTTTAAGCGCACGTAGCTCAGAGGTCAGAGCGCCAAGCTTATAACTTGGATGTCCCAGGTTCAATTCCTGGCGTGCGCACAGTGAGGGCGGTTAGCTCAGCTGGCTAGAGCGTATACTTGACGTGTATAAGGTCAGAGGTTCAAGTCCTCTACCGCCCACATAGACAATTTTGTTTCTAAAACAATCATATTAGAAAAACAGGTAATGTTTTTGTTGAATCTATATGTTTTTTCTTTTCAAAACAAACTTGTTTTTTCCCTGATTAAAATAAAGGTAATTTTCCCAATAAGCATTAACTCTTTTCAATAATTTTCTTTTCAAGTTATAGGTTTGATAGTGATTTATTAACCCTAAATAAGAGTTCATAACACTCAAAAAAGATTCTTTTTCTTCTCGATTGGGTTGATGATTTTTAACTAATTGATTTTGTCTCTCAATTGCTTGAAAAAAGTTACCTTTGGTACGACTAGCTATATATATTCTATGAGGTTTAATAAAGCTCCCTAGAAACTTTACTCCTTTTAAAGAGTTCTGCAAATATATTTTTTTAGGGTGAAGGATTAACTTTAAATTATTGAATAAATATTCCCTAATCTCTTTAATTATCTTTTTTAAATAATCTTTGTTTTTATGGATGATTATGAAATCATCCACATAGCGACCATAATATTTAATTTTTAGTTCTTTTTTTATAAAATGATCGAAAGAGTTCAT
>PWMZ01000031.1 GCA_003559065.1 Candidatus Nealsoniibacteriota bacterium | reverse complement strand
TTCATATATTTAAATATTATCATTTTTTTTTAAAAAATCAAATTGAATTTTTTCCTTATTCTTATATAATCAAATCATTATGGAAAAAGAATTTGATGTTATTGTTATCGGGGGCGGCCCGGCCGGTATAATGGCTGCTATTAAAAGTAGTGAAAAAGCTAGGGTAGCTTTGGTTGAAAAAAACCCAATAATTGGTAAAAAATTATTGATTACCGGTAATAAAAGGTGCAATCTGGCTCAAGCTGAGTTTAACCATAAAAAGATAGTAGAAAAGTTTGGTAAGAAGGGGAAGTTTTTGTTCTCCCCTCTTTCTATTTTCGGCCCTAAAGAAACAATAGGTTTTTTTGAAAAAAGGGGTTTGAAAACAAAAATAGAAAGAGGCAAAAGAGTCTTTCCTCTTTCTGAAAAATCTCAAGATGTTTTAAGGTCCTTAAAAAAAACTTTAAAAAAGAACAAGGTTGAAATATTTTTGAATGAAAAAATTACTAAATTTAATATTAGAAAAAAAAAGATTGAAAGTATAGAATTAGGGAATAAAAAAATCTCAGCTAAATCATTTATTTTAGCTACTGGCGGAAAAGCTTATCCGGGAACCGGTTCTACTGGCGACGGTTATAACTGGGCCAAAAAAATGGGCCATAATATTATCAGTTTAAAGCCGGCTTTGGTGCCAATTAAAATTAAAGAAAATTGGGCAAAGGGATTAGCAGGTTTAACCTTAAAAAATGTTAAAGTTTCTGTTTTCAAAAATGATATTAAAAAGGACTCTCGATTTGGCGAAATGCTTTTTACCCACTTCGGCGTAAGTGGTCCCATTATTCTTGACCTAGGCAAAAGAATTGGAGAGCTTGGAAAAGTAAAATTAAAGATCGATTTAAAGCCAGTTTTAGATTTTAAAAAATTAGATCAAAGATTCCAAAGAGACTTTAAAGGGAATAAAAATTTTAAAAATTATTTACCCGAAATAGTTCCCCAAAAAATGATAACAACAATTCTCAGAATCACCAAGATCAGCCCTAATAAAAAGATAAATTCAATTACTAAAGAAGAAAGAAAGAATATTGTTAAAACCCTTAAAGGTTTAGAGTTAACGACGGATGGGTTGTTAGGATTCAATCAAGCGATAATAACAAGCGGAGGAATCGATCTAAAAGAAATTGATTCCAAAACAATGAGATCAAAAATAATTGACAATCTATTTTTCGCCGGAGAAATTATTGACTTAGACGGTCCAACCGGAGGGTATAATTTGCAAGTTTGCTGGACTACCGGTTATATTGCCGGTATTGAAGCAACAAAAAACCGAGCTTTGTAAAGCTCGGTTTTTTTTCTAACTCTTAAATTCGAGTTACGTTTACAGCGTTAGGGCCTTTTGGAGAATCAGCTTTTTCAAAAGAGACCTTGTCTCCTTCGTTTAATTCTTCAAAAGTAGCATCTTTAAGCTCGTTGCTGTGAAAAAATAGATCTCTATCTTCTCCTTCAACGGCAATAAATCCGAATCCTTTATCTGTAAGTTTTTTAATAGTTCCTTCCATTGAAATTATATTAATTAATTTTTTAAGTTCTACCTTAAAATGATAGCTTAACAAACTCGACTACGCTTTATTAATGGCCATCTTATACTAAAGGGTAGCATTAAAAAGATAATTAGTCAATACCAATTGCTAAATGAATACAAATAAGTTATTATTAAAATAATATGTTCAATCTTGGAGAATTAGGCCAACAAATAGTTCTTTTAAGTGCTATTTTGTTTGCTGTTATTTTTTGGATTAAAAATAAAATCAGATATGACCTTGTCGCTATTATTGCTTTAGCTATTATTGTCGTCGGGGGAATTATTCCTTTTGAAAGAACTTTTTCTGGGTTTATCAACCCAGCTGTTATCATTGTTATTGCTGTTTTAATCATGAGCAAGGGAATAATTAATACCGGCTTTGTCGATTTTCTAATCAGTAAAATTCCTTTAAAAGAAAAAAAAATATCTTTCCAAATATTAGCTTTAACGATAATAACGGCTTTCATTTCCGCTTTCGTCTATAATATTGGAGCTTTGGCTATTATAATGCCTTTAGCTATAGGTTTAGCTAAAAAGAAAAAGGTATCTTCCGCTTATTACTTAATGCCCATTGCTTTCGCTGCCAACATGGGAGGTTTTCTAACTCTTATTGGAAATGCTCCCAACATAATAATATCTTCTTTCCAAGAAGATTTAGGAATGGAAAGTTTCCAAATGTTTGATTATGGGAAAGTCGGTATTTGGCTCGTTTTAGCTAGTATTTTTTTTATCAGTATTATTGGTTGGAGATTTATGCCCAAAAGAAAAGAGGGAATAAAAAAAGAAGATATTTCTAAAATTGAAAACTATACCTCTGAGTTTTTTGTTCCTGAAGATTCGGAATTCAACCAAAAAACGATTAAAGAAATTAAGGAAAAAATTGAAGAAGATTTCACGGTATTAAATATTATTAGGAATAATAAAGAAATAATTGATACGAAAAATTCAGAAATAATTTTAGAAAGAGATTTAATTTTAGTAAAAACTAATACTGAAATATTAAAAAAAATATTAAACTTAACAGACTTTAAGTTAAACACCCCTAAAGAAAAGTCCGCCGAAAAAGAAAAAAGAGAGAATGATATTATAGAAGCGGAGGGAATAATCTCCCCTTCTTCTAAAGTAGTTGGTTTAAGCTTAGAAGAAATGGAAATTGATTTTAGGTTCGCTGTCGAGGTCGTGGCTATCTCTAGAGATAAACAGCGAATCAAAGAGAAACTTAAAGATATTAAACTAAAAAAAGGAGATGTTCTCCTTCTAAGGGGCAAAGAGGAAAATATTAATCGATTTTTAAATAGCTGTAAGCTTCTGCCTTTAATGGAAAAAAATGTTCAGTTAAAACCTTCAGGATCTATGGTTACCGCTTTTTCAATATTTCTATTGACTATTTTATCAGCTACTTTTGGAATTCTTCCGGTTGAAATAAGTTTTTTCTTAGGAGCGATTGCCATGGTAGTAACCGGCACTTTAACCATTAAGGAAGTTTATGAAAATATTGACTGGTCGATAGTGGTTGTCTTAGGTGCAATAATTCCGTTCGGAGAAGCTTTAATTGTTTCCGGCTCAGCCGATTTAATATCTTCGAACTTACTTAATCTCACCTCCCAATTTGGCCCCCTCGTTATTTTAGCTATTGTTTTAGCAATAGCTATTATCTTATCAAGTTTCATCAACAACATTGGAGCTGCTGTTTTGATGGCCCCTATTGCTATTTTGCTCGCGCAAAGATTAGGGGTTTCTTCCGACCCTTTTTTAATGGCCGTAGCCATTGGAGCTTCTTGCGCCTTTTTAACCCCAGTTGGGCATCAAGTAAACCTTTTAGTAATGGAACCTGGAGGTTATAAATTCACCGATTACTGGAAAATGGGTATCTTTCTCAATTTAATAATATTTGTAATAGCTATTTTACTTTTGCCCGTTATCTGGCCTTTTTAAAAAACTATCTCGTAAAAAATAACGCCATCATAATTAACCTTTTCCAAATAATTTAAAAAGTTTTCTTTGATAACTTTTCCTGAATTTATCGAAGCATGAACCAAATCTTTTCTGTCTATAAGAAAACCTTCGTGCCTGACATCAAGCCCAATTGTCTTATCTTCTTCTCTCATAAACATTACACCGGCAAGAGAAGGAAGCTTATCAATTATTTTTTCAACATTTTCAACTAAAATATAGTCTAAAACAATATCTTTTTGCCATTCTATATCAATTAATCTATCTTTATTCAAACTAATTGTTTTGCTTTTCGTATAACTCCCCCCTACCTTTTGAGTAATATCTTTAAAATAATCAGAAACCTTATTTCTATAACTAGAAAAATGGAGCCTGTTTTCATAGGAAACTTCACCGGCAGGAAAGTAATTTATTTTTTTAATCATTTCTTGAGGTTCATCAGAAAGAAATTTAGAAACTGAAATTAAAACTAAGGTAGTACAATCAAAGACATCTTCCCTGTAAAGCTTTTTATCTTCTTTTTCTCCTAAAGGCCCCAACTTATAAGGAGTCCCGATAAAAGAAAGAACAATTTCTTCCAATTCTTTAAGATCTTTTAATTCTTCTTCAATAATTACCTCTTTTTCTTGAGGAAGAAAAATAAAGACTATCAAAATTATTGATAATAAAAGTATTATTAATACCAGTTTTTTAATCATAACCTATTTTTGTAACCAGCAATAAAGGTGTCCTAAAAGCCCGAGAAAACCAGCTATAATTATCCAAATCCATATATGAGTCCAAAGGCCGTAAACAAGAAAACCGAAAGCTGAAAGAGAGAGAAAACAATTAACCGGATTTCCATGCTCTAAGGCCATTTTTTCAATAATAGTTGGCTCCTGGCCCTCTCGATATTGCTTTATTCTTTTTTTTACCCAACTCATACTTTTTTATTCTATCATAATTTTCTAAAAAGAACACTACTTTATTATTTTTATCGCCTTTCCTTCTATCAAGGCTTCGGTAATTTTCTTGTAAGCTGAAGTCAAAATTCTTTGAAAAGTGCTTTGAGAGGTTTTCATTTTTTTGGCCGCTTCCTCTTGACTTAAATTCCTTGTATTTTTCAATCTTAAAGCCTCTACTTCTTCAATAGTTAATTCAACTAGCTCTAAAAGCCTCATGGGCACCCCCTGGGGCTTAAAATATGTTACATTGGGATTGAACTTAATTTTTCGACAAAGTCTCGGTCTAACCATAATATTGTAATAATTAAAACTTAATGATATTCTTTAATAAAAGAAGGTCTTCCCAGCCCCTTAAAAGGGGCTGGGCTCTCGGCCTTCTTTTATTTTTGGTCCTCTAGTTGACCCAATCTTTCTTTAATCGCCTTTAGTTCTTCGGCTAAAGACTCGGCTTCTTCTTTTAATAATTCTGATTCTTCTTCCTTGGTATAGAACCTTCTATATCTTGCGCCATAACCCATTCCACCACCACAAGGGCCGAAACCTCTTCCGGTGCCAGGGCCATAACCCAAAGGACCATTTCCATCAAATCTTGGCATAATTTTTTTGTATTTAATTTTTCAAAGGAGCGACCTTTATTCTTCTCCTTTATTATGAGTATATACCCATAATAATCTTTTGTCAATAGCAACGTTTTTTAACAAAAACCCCAAGAAAAAATCTTGGAAAATCATATATTTATTGAGAAAATAAAACCCAAATAATCGCTAAATAACTTTTTGGGATAATTGGAGTCTTTTAATTGGTTAAAGAGGATTTTAATACTATTTTTCTAATCGGCATTGTTCGTATAGCACGAGCAAAACGAACCCTTCTTTTTCCAGATTTAGTCTCTTTGAAACGATCTTGGTAATTAAGGTTTTCAAAATAAAGACAGTGATTTTTAGCGTTAGCAATCACTCCTTTAATAAGATTGTCTTTTTCTTCACCTTTTACAAAATCACCAAACATTTTAGCAATAATCACCTCTCCTCCTTCTTTAAATTTTACAACCAGACCTTTTAGTTTTCCTTCTTTTGTTCTTAGTATTTTAACTACTGTTATTTCGTATTGTTCCAGACGCTCTTTTGGATCATCACCCGTATCAACAATCAATATATCTCCTTCTTTCAGGTCTTCTAGTTTTACTTCCTCTTGTTCTGATTGTTCTCTTTGTAACTCAAGTTCAAATTTCTCCATATTTTTTATATCCTTGTTTTTGATTATATCATAAAAAAAATCCAAAAAAATATTATAAGTCTCAATAACCCCTAATTTCAATAAAATCAATTGTTTTTTGAATCCATTGCCTTATCATATCCGGCCTTTCCATATCGTGATCACCATTTTTAACAGTAATTAAATTAGTAAATTTAATATTTAAGCTTTCGAGAGGAACCTTATCGTCTTTGTCGCCATGAATATGAAGAATGTTTTTCTTATCTTCTGCTATTTTAGAATAATCTTTGTCCTTGTTTTCTAAAAAATATGCGGAAGATATATGGTTTTTCTTAGTCATTTTATTCTCTAATAAGCAATCTTTTAAAAATTTATCTTTATCAAGATATTTTTGATAATTATTCCAGCTAATTTTTTCATTTATGTTTTCTTCCTTAATATTAGATAAAACAAAATAATAACGAAGTAATTCTTTTTGGTTTAGGGCCGGAGCCATTAAGATTATTTTTTCAAAGTCATTACTATTAACAACAAGACAGGCAGACAAACTATGAGCGACTATTATAAATTTACTATAATTCTTTTTAAGTTCAACCAAAACATTTTTTAGTTCTTTTTTCATGGACGATACTGTTATTTTCGAAAAATCACCATCCGATAACCCAACCCCAGAATAGTCAAAACGAAAAGAAGAGACTTGAAGATTATCGGCTATCTTTTTAAACTTTTTTTCTGTGGTTGCTGATCTTTCAAAACCTCCAATCATAACAACAATTAAATCTGTATTTTTATCAACGAGAATTCCTCTATTTTTATTTATTTCAAGCAATCTTGTTTTCATAATTTCTATTTTATTCTTTTAATAATATTTTACCACGTCTATTAGTAAAACAAAAACCCAAAAAAGTGATTATCAATAGTCCTCGTTTTGATAATATTTTTTTTGCATAAATTTTACAAAAAGTTAAGTACCCACAAATGCCAGACAAACTCTTGTCTGGCATTTATTTACTATCCTCAATATCTAGATTATGCTGTCTGCTTTTTCCAAATAAAGTAGAAAGAAGTTAAAATTACTAAGATGCCAGCCAGTCCAACAATGCTCCATGGGGTTTTTGTCTTTATCTTTTGGATCACTTTCTGCAACTAAAAGAGTTAGAGCTGTTAAAGCCTCGGGAGTAATGGTCATACTTAAAATATCTGCTTTTCTCAAAAACCAAATAAAAGAAAAAGCACCGCTTCTTTTATTGCCATCTATAAAAGGATGATTCTTGACTATAAAATAGAGCAAATGAGCTGCTTTTTCTTCTAAAGTAGGATAAACTTCTTTTTTATCAAAGGACTGAAATATATTTCCAATAATACTGGCTATTGAATCTTTTTGTTGTTCTTTTCCGAATAGTTCTGAAGCCTGTTTTTTAGCAATAAGTTTTCTCCTAAAATCTTGCAGGACTTGAATTAATTCTTCAGTAGTAAAATAAACCCTTTTTTTAGTTATTCCTTTTTTGGGAAAATTCTCTTTATCATAAGATTCCAAAGAAAACCAAGTTTCAGCGAAAGCATTCATTAATTCTATCACATCTTCTGCTTTCACTTTATCACTTTTTGGCAAAACTGCTTTAACATTAGCTAGAGCTTGTAAAAATTTATCATGATTTTGAGCAATACGACTCTTGTTAATCGTATATCCTTCGAGTAAATGTTGTTTTAAGGTTTTTGTCGCCCAAATACGGAATTGGGTAGCTTTTTTAGAATTTACCCTATAACCAACAGACAAAATAGCATCAAGATTGTAATATTCAATCTCACGATTTATTTTACGATCGCCTTCTTTTTGAACTGTTGCAAAAATTGCAACAGTTGATTTTTCTTCTAATTCTCTTGATTTATAAATATTTTTAATATGACGAGAAATAACTGATTTATCACGTCCAAATAAATTTGCTATTTGATTTAAATTCCCCCAAACAGTGTCTCTTTCAAAATCGCCTTTAAATTCAATTTTACCACTTTTAGATTGGTATATAATAATATCTGTTTTTTTCATTTTTCCCATATTTTTTCTTTTATATTACCACAAAACAAAAACCCAAGAAAGTAGTTCTTGGGCTGTCAAGCCTTGTCAACTTTGGCCCTGGGAGCTGGACTATGTTAGAACCTATTTTATAGCCTAATTTCTTTTTCTAACCAGGGAACATATTGGTTTTTCCTTTTCCAAAATATATCTTCCCAAATATAATGAAAAGTTAATTTTTCCCAATTCTTATAATTATCTCTAAAAAAAGATAATATTTTACCAACAGGAACAAGTTTTTTATTAAATAATAATTTAGACATTATTTTCTGTTCCCAGGGAGGAATAGTTTCTAAGGCATCATAATGATAAAAGTCTTCAAATAATAAATATTCTACAGAAGCGGGTCCTATTCCATAAAGTTTTAAAGCTTCTTTTTTTAAGGTTTCTTTATCCATTTCTCTCATTTTAAATTTATCGATTTCTTTTTTATCAAACTGTTCACTAATTCTTTTTAAAAACTTCGCCCTATAACCTAATTTTAAATCCCTTAAGGTTTGTTCTGGAACCTTATTTATATCTTTTGGGTCCCAAAAAGTAGAAAGAATTTTATTATCAAACTTTATCTTTTCGCCAAACCTGTTGAAAAGACTTTCTAACATAGAATAAGTTCTTTTAACCGTAGCGTTTTGTAAAACAATATAAATAACTAAACTTTCATAAAGAGAATTAGCTGCCACCGGTTTCATTCCACGCCATTTTTTGAATAAAGGGCTAAAAGTTTTGTCTTTTTTAAACCTTTTATCAAATTCTGAAATATCTGATTTTAAATTAAATCTCCATTCTATTTCTGAAATCAAACTTTGTTTAAATCTTTTTGACAATATTTTTAAGGAATGAATAGTTACCCTTACTTTGGGTTTTGCTATTGTCCCCTTATTTTCCAGTTTCAAACCCAAACAAGTTCCTTTCCAAAGCATACTTATCCAATAGTTTCCTTTTTCCCATTTATTATCAGAAGAAGGAAAATGTGATGGTTTATGAATAGTCGCATCAAAATTATATGGTGGAAGTGGATATAAAATAATAGATGACTTTTTATTTAGGTTAATTATTTTCTTCATACATTAACCTTACCACAAAACAAAAACCCAAGAAAGTTATTCTTGGGCTATCAAATATTGTCAAATTTAGCTCCGAGAGCTAAACCCTGTCAAGCTTTCACCATTCTCTTACCTAGTTTAATACATCAAAGCAAGAAAATAAACTTCAAAAAGTAAGGCGGGTGGGCGGCTTCGCCGCCTGCCTGCCGGCCCCGCGAAAAAAAGTCAGCCGTAGGTAGACAAAGAAATTTGCAAGGTTATTAAATAAAGCCTATTCCAAGAACTGAAAAGTAGAAACCATTTGGTTATATATATTCAATTCATAAGA
>PWMZ01000047.1 GCA_003559065.1 Candidatus Nealsoniibacteriota bacterium | reverse complement strand
TAAATGGCCGCCAATTCGGTAGGGAAGCTTTTGCCGCCTTCAAGCCTTCTTTGAAGAAAGTTAAAGAAAACGAAGAAATTATAGTGGACTTTGAAGGAGTAGTAACTTTTACTCCTTCTTGGGGTGATGAATTTTTAACTCCTTTATTAAATATGTTTGGAGAAAACTTGATTTTTAAAAATACTGAGAACCCCTCTGTTGGAGCGACCTTAAGGTTATTAGAAAAAGTTCACAAAAAATCCTTTAAATTTGCAAAAAAGGAATAATCCATTATAATAAAAAGGATGAAATTTTCTAAAGACTTTTTAGTTATTGTTTTTAGTGTTTTACTTTCTTCTGTTTTCGGTTTTTTAGCTGGTTTTTTAGCTTTGAACTATTATAATGTTATTCCCGAAATTGGAGAAACTATTAAAGTAATAGAAAAAACTTTTACCGAATATCAGCCCCAGACCACCCATGAAGAAAAAATTATTCAAGTAGTGGAGAAAGCCTCTCCTTCGGTTGTTAGTATTGCTATTACCAAAGATGCCCCTAAACTAGAAACCTATTTCGAAAATCCTTTTGAAGACTTTGAAGAATTTTTCGGTCCTATGCCTGAATTTGGAATACCGAGACAAAGAGAAACCGAGGAATTTGAAGAAAGAGAAATAGGCTGGGGAACAGGATTTATTGTTTCTCAAGAAGGCTTAATTTTAACTAATAAACACGTTGTTGTCGATAAAGAAACCGATTACACTGTTTTCACTAGTGACGAAAGTGAGTTTTCCGCTCAAGTTTTGGCTAGAGATCCTTTTTTTGATCTAGCTGTTTTAAAAATCCAGCAAGATCAAGAGATTTCTCCGGAAGGAGCTGAGTTGAAGCCCTTTCCAACTTTAACCCTAGGGGATTCTGAAAATTTACAGCCCGGTCAAACAGTTATTGCCATCGGTAATGTTTTGGGAGAGTTTCAAAATACCGTTTCCACCGGCGTTATTTCCGGCCTGGGAAGGAATATCACCGCTTCTGGTGGAGGAATGGTTGAAGTTTTAGAAGACGTTATTCAAACCGATGCCGCTATTAATCGGGGAAATTCCGGTGGCCCTTTATTAAATTTAAAAGGAGAAGTAATCGGTATCAATACTGCTATGGCCTGGCAGGCTCAAAACGTCGGTTTCGCTTTACCGATTGAAAATGCTAAAAGAGCGATAGAGCAGATAAAAGAACATGGTAAAATTATCCATCCTTTTTTAGGTATCAGATATACTTTGATAAACGAAGAAGTTCAAATAAAAAATGATTTACCGGTTAACTATGGAGCTTGGATAGCTTCGGTGGAAGCTGATTCGGCTGCTTTGAAAGCTGGGTTGAAAGAAAATGACATTATTCTAGAATTTGAAGGAGAAAAGATAACCTCTGATAATTCTTTAGCTAGAATGATTATTAAACACAGTCCGGGAGATCAAATTAATTTGAAAATATTAAGAGATAAAAAAGAATTAACGGTCGATGTTACTTTAGGGAAAATAACGGAATAAATATTATGAACGGAACTAACTTTACTCACAAAGCCCAACAAGCGATTTTAGGAGCTCAATCCATCGCTCAAGATAGCGAACAACAACAAGTTGATGCTCTTCATTTACTTTTTTCTTTAATTAGCCAAGACGAAAGCGTAGTTTTGACCGTTTTGAATAAACTAGGGGTTGATGTGGAAAAACTAAGAAAAAAAACTCAAGGAGCCTTAAACCAAATACCGCCTAGTAAAACTCCTCAAGCTTTCGGCCAATTCTATTTAACTAAAGACATGGCTAATGTTTTAGAAAGAGCAAAAAAAGAAGCTGAAAAAATGAAAGATGAATTTATGTCGGTAGAACATCTTTTCTTAGCTTTACTTGATTCTGAAACCCAAGCTAAGAAAGTTTTAGATAATGCTTCTTTTTTAAAGTCAGATACTGGCTCCGGTGTTTTAGAAACGGGAAATTTGACCTATGATATTGTCTTAAAAATATTAGCCGAGATAAGGGGGGGAGCGAGAATTACCGACCCGAATCCTGAAGACAAATACCAGGTTGTGGAAAAGTACACTAACAACTTAACTTCAGTAGCTAAAGCGGGAAAACTTGACCCGGTTATAGGAAGAGAAGATGAAATTAGGAGATTAATGCAAGTTACTTCTCGAAGGACTAAGAATAATCCGGTTTTAATTGGAGAAGCCGGTGTAGGAAAAACAGCCATTATTGAAGGTCTAGCCCAAAGAATTGTTAAAGGGGATGTTCCGGAAAGCTTAAAAGAGAAAGAAATCATTTCTTTAGATCTGGGAGTTTTAGTGGCTGGTACTAAATATCGGGGAGAATTTGAAAATAGGGTAAAAGCTTTATTAAAAGAAATAAAAAGAGCGGCTGACAAATACATTGTCTTTATTGACGAATTACATACTATTGTTGGAGCGGGGGCTTCTGAAGGGGCAATTGACGCTTCTAATTTATTAAAACCTGCCTTAGCCAGGGGAGAATTAAGAGCGGTTGGGGCTACTACCTTGAAAGAATATCAAAAATATATTGAAAGAGACTTAGCTTTGGAAAGAAGATTTCAGCCAATTTATGTTAAAGAACCTTCTATTGAAGACACCATCAATATTTTAAGAGGAATCAAAGAAAAATATGAGGTCCATCATGGTTTAAAAGTAAAAGACTCCGCCTTAGTAGCTTCCGCCGAATTAGCTTCAAGATATATTACTGATCGTTTCTTACCCGATAAAGCGGTTGATTTAATGGACGAAGCCATGTCGGGCTTAAGATTGGAAATAGAATCAGAACCCTCCAAACTAGATGAACTAAGAAGAGAGGTTCAAAAACTAGAAATAGAAAAGCAAGCCATTAAAAAAGAAAAAAATTCTCAAAAAAGAGTTAAGGCGATCGATCGATCTTTGGCTGACTTAAAAGAAAAAGTAAAAGGCTTTGAACTAAAATGGCAGTCAGAAAGAGAACTTATTCAGAAAATCAGAGAATTGAAAAAAGAAATAGATACTCTTTCTTTCAAAGCTGATGTTGCCCAAAGAGAAGGTGATTTAAAAAGGGTGGCTGAGATAAAATACGGTAAGATTCCGGAAAATCTGAAAGAAATTAAAAAGACGGAAAGAAAATTGGTTAAAATTCAGAAAAACCGCCCTATTTTAAAAGAAGAAATAGGTCCAGAAGATATTGCTCGAATAGTTTCTCGCTGGACAGGGATTCCGGTAACTAGATTAATAGAAGAAGAGGCCAGTAAATTGGAAAAAATGGAAAATATTTTAGCTAAAAGGGTGATTGGCCAGATGCCGGCTTTAAAAGCCATCTCCAACGCTGTCAGAAGGTCTAGAGCGAAGATAGGAGAGGAGGACCGCCCTATGGGCTCTTTTATCTTTTTAGGTCCTACCGGAGTGGGGAAAACGGAAACAGCCAAAGCTTTGGCCGAATTCTTATTCAAAGATGAAAATGCTTTGATTAGACTTGATATGTCAGAGTATATGGAAAAATATGCCGTTTCTAAGATTATCGGTAGTCCTCCCGGTTATGTCGGTTACGACGAAGGAGGGCAATTAACCGAAAAAGTAAGAAGAAGACCTTACAGTGTTATTCTTTTAGACGAAGTGGAAAAGTCACATCCTGACATTTTCAACATCTTATTACAAGTTCTAGAAGATGGAAGATTAACCGACGCTAAAGGAAGGGTGGCTTCTTTTAAAAACTCTATTATTATTATGACCTCTAATATTGGCTCTGAATACATTGAAAAAATGAGTTCTTTGGGTTTTGTTAATTCTGCTGATGAAAAAAAATCTTTAAAAGATAAAGTAATGGAAGCTTTAAAAGAATATTTCAGGCCAGAGTTCTTAAATAGGTTAGATGAAACCATTATTTTCAACTATTTAGGTAAAAAAGAAATTAAAAAGATAGTGGAAAACGAGCTTCAGAAGTTTTTTGCCAGACTAAAAGACAGAAATATTAAAGTTAAAGTTTCCGAGTCAGCTAAAAAATTAATAGCGGAAAAAGGTTTTGACCCTAAGTTAGGAGCAAGACCATTAAAAAGAGTAATCCAAAAAGACATTTTAGATCCTTTGGCTTTAAAGATAGTTACCGGAGAAGTAAATTCAGGCAAGCAGTTATATGTTGATACTAAAGATAAAAAGATTATCTTTAAAGAACCTTCTAAGAAAAAATGAAAAAAATATTAATTATTGTTTTAATTTTATTGGCCGGACTTCTCTTTTTGGGCTACCGGGGTTCCGAACAAAAAAGAGCTGAAACCAACTTATTATTAGAAGATTCTGGTTATTATTTAACCAGAAGAGGGTTAATTGAAAAAGATAATTTTTCTTTTAAAAAACCCTCGAATTGGCACTTGAACTTTCAAGAAGGTGTTTTAGAAATATATTCTCAAGACAAACTATATCAAGTAGAAGAGGGTTGCCCGGAAATAAGGGAGGGATGTTCCATTTTTGTTAAAACAAACGATGAACAATTAGAGAAGAAAAAACTTATCTCTGACATTAAAATGGCTCTTGAAGACGAAGAATTAGCTGAAAGTATAGATTACGTTTATGATATTTTGAATGTTTCCGGCTTTGAAGCGGTTAAACAATTTGTTGATTATTCTCAAGAACTGGGCTCTCTTTATATATTATTTGTTCCAACTGAAGAAAAAAACTATGTTTTTTCCGCTATTTTGGAAGAAGATTGTGAAAAAACCTTTAATCAATTTATAACAACTATTAAGATCGATTTGTGAGAAAACTACTTGCCATACCTATTCTTTTAATTCTATTAACTCTAACCTTTTTTCAATTACAAACTTTCAGAGGAAGCTTGTTAGCTTCTCTTGATAATGTTCCCGATAATTATTCTTATGAAAGAAAAATCGAAGCTTTAAAAGAAAAAATAGGAGAATTAGAAAAAGAATTAGAAGAAAAATCTGAAGAAGTTGTTGTCCAAGAACTAAAAGAAAGTTGTTCTGTTAATATTAATGAAGCTTCACAGGAAGAACTTGAAGAATTAATTGGATTAGGTCCTGTTTTAGCTCAAAATATTATTCAAAAGAGACCTTTTTCTTTTCTTTCTGATTTACTAAAAGTAGAAGGTATCGGTAAAGTTACCTTAGAAAGAATAAAAGAACAAGGATGTGCTTTTGTAGAAGAAGATTTATTGGTTAAAGAAGTTTCTTTTGAAGAAAGTTGTTCTGTTAATATTAATGAAGCTTCACAGGAAGAACTAAAAGAATTGACTGGAGTGGGTCCTGTTTTAGCTCAAAATATTATTCAAAAGAGACCCTTTTCTTCTCTTTCTGATTTATTAGAGGTAATCGGTATCGGCCCTGCCTTTTTGAAAGAACTTAAAGAACAAGGATGTGCTTTTGTTGAAGGGGAAGTTAAACCTGTGGAAAACTTAATAAATATTAATAAAGCTTCTCAAGAGCAGTTAGAAAAATTAGCTGGTATCGGTCCTGTTTACGCTGAAAGAATAATTGAAGAAAGACCCTTTAATTCTATTTATGAGTTAACTAGAGTAGTTGGAATCGGAGAAGCTATTTTAAAAGGGATAATCGAGCAAGGTTACGCTTTTGTAGAAGATGATTCTTTTGTTTTTGAGAAAGAAGAGGTGAAAGAGGAAGAAAAGAAAGAATGTGGAAAAGATTCGATAAATATTAATAAAGCTTCTCAAAAAGAACTAGAAGAGTTAGAAGGTATCGGTCCTGTTTACGCTGAAAGAATAATTCAAGAAAGGCCCTTTAACTCTATTTATGAATTAATCAGGGTAACCGGGATTGGAGAAATAACCTTGGAAAAAATAATTGATCAAGGTTGTGCTTTTGTGGAAGATGATATTGGTCGATCTGAAGGCTATCCTTCTTCTGGTGGTGGCTCATCGTCTTCAACCACATATTCTAGAATTTTAATTTCCGAAATTCAACTTTTTCCAATAAAAGAAAGATTTATCGAGCTTTATAACCCTAGTGATGAAGATATTGATTTAACTAATTGGTATATTCAAAGAAAAACAGATTCTGGAACTAGTTGGAATTCTTTAGTTACTAGAAATAATTTTAAGAATAAGACCATTCAGACTAACGATTATTTTTTAATTACTAGGGAAGAAAAGCCTAATTCTGATCTAGTTGTGGAAAACTTAACTTTAAGTGAAGACAATTCTTTAGTTTTGAAAAATCCTAATGGAGAAATAATTGATTTGCTAGGTTGGGGAGATGCACAAGAATTTCAAAAAGCATCTTTTCCAGAAAATCCTAGAACTATAGATTTGTTTGAAGAATATTTAGATGAACAGGAAATTGATCATGGCAATACTGAAAGAGAAAATTCTTTCACTATTTTCTATCAATCCTTAGGTAGAAAGTTTGAAAAAGATGGTTATTCAGATACTAAGAATAATAAGGAAGATTTTGAAATTCAAACACCGACGCCCGGAGAGAAAAATAAAGTTTTTGAAGAAAAAACATTAGAAGAAGTCTGGGAAGAAATTAATGATTATTACAACACTGAGGTAAAAGTTGAGATTCCCTCCATTTTAATTATTCAAGAACAAGCCACTTTTGAATTCGAAGTTAACAAGGAGGGTTGTTCTTTTAAATGCAAGCTAAATGAAGAAAATTGGCAAGATTGTCATTCTCCCAAGCTTTATGAGAATTTGGAAGACGGTCAATATACCTTCTCAGTTAAGGGAATTGATTTATTTTCTCAGACCGATTTTGATGAATATACATGGAATGTAGGTGAAAAAGAAACAATATATTTTGAAATTTTCCCCGATTCCTTATCTTTTGAAACCGAATACGGGGAAAACCCGAAAAGTCAAACTCTTTTTGTTTCCAATTTGAAAGATGGGGTTTATGCTTCTGACTTGTTAGACGGTCTTGAATATAATTCTTGGATAAATGTTGAGTTAAAAGATAATAACTTTGAAGTTTCATTGGATGTTTTGGGAAAAGAAGTTGGTATCCATGGAGAAAAAATTGTGTTTGAGTATAAGGATCAAACGGAAGAAATCATTATTTCTTTGGAAATAGAAGAAAAAGAACCATATTTTGAAATTTCTTCCGATTATTTAAATTTTCAGACTGAACATGGACAAAATCCGGAAAACCAAACTCTTTTCGTTTCTAATTTAAAAGACGGAGTTTATGCTTCTGATCTATTCGATGGAATTCATATTTCCAACGTTTTTTATAATTTGGATCTAGGAGACCAGGCTAATGCTTCTATTTTAGTTGATGGAATAAAATATTCTATTGAATTGGATGGAAAAGACTTTGAAATTTCAATTGATAGTTCAGGAAAAGATTTAGGAACATATATGGCACATTTTCAATTTAGTCACGAAGGCCAAGTGGAAAAAGTTCCCGTTTTTTTAGAAATAGGGGAGAATTTGTTAAAGAATAAGTTTTTTGAGGAATGGGATGGGGATGATCAAAAACCGGAGCAGTGGGAAGGATCTCATGCTTTTAGTAGTAATTGGTTTCAAGACAATGAACATATTTTTGTAGGAGATTATTCTGTAAGAGCAAGAGGAGGTGGAGAAAGAACACTTAGACAACGTGATTTAGAAGAAGTATTGAATAACAAAACTTATCATGCTGAAGTTTGGGTAAAAGGAACTGGAAAAATAAGAGTAGGAATTATTTATCCAAGTAATTATCATAGTTATGGAGATGAAGTAATTCTTGATAATGATAATTGGACAAGAATAAGCCATACGGCGCATACCACTGATAGTGAAAAAACTCGGGGTGGAATAGCTATCCAAACCGATGAAGATGGTGGTGATACCCCAGAAAGCACAATATATATCGGTGCTGCCTGGCTTGGCGCTGAATAGTTTGTGATTTATCTTACAAAGATAAATAAATTACTTGCTATATTATTTTTATTTGTTATCATAATACAAGTGTGAAAGGTTGTTTGTTTCTAAAATAAAGTATATAATACTAGTATGGCACACATTAAACTTCAGTTTAATCTTCCTATTTCTATAATGAGAGAAGATAGTCGGTATATTGCCTATACTCCCGCCTTAGATTTAGCTACATCCGGTAAAACTTATACCGAAGCTCGGAAACGCTTTGAAGAAGCGCTTTATTTGTTTTTTGAAGAAATTGTTAAAGCTGGCACCCTTGAAAAAGTACTTAAAGATTATGGATGGAAAAAGATCCGCTCTCAGTGGAGGCCGCCCATAGTTGTGTCTCAAGAAATGCAGGAAGTTAATTTAGCCGTTTAGCTACAACTATGATTAAACCGATACATTGGAAAAAGTTTGAAAAATTTTTACTATTTGTGGGTTGTCAATTTAAACGAGAAAAAGGAGATCATAGAATTTATTGGAGAGACGACCTTAAAAGGCCTATTGTTTTGCCGCGAGAAACTCAACTTCCACGGTTTATTATACAAAATAATCTTCGTACTTTGGGAATATCTACAAAAGAATATTTAGATATTTTAGAAAGAATATAGCAAAAAATATTTAATTATTGTAATATAACTATATATTTAGAACTAAATTTGATTGTTTTTTGATTTTTGTTTTTATATTGTAGTAACAACAAATTAAAAGTAATCTTATGGTTAAAATAAACGAGAAAAAATACAAGAATATAATTTTGTATTTCGCCAATAACATTAGAAACGGGACTCTGGGAAAGTTAAAAATAATGAAATTATTATACTTTCTCGACTTTGATTATTTTGAACAAAATAAAGAGTCTGTATCAGGAGACGAATATTTAAGATTTGATAATGGTCCGATACCGAGAATGGCTGAAAAAATATTGAAAAAAATGAACGGAAAGGAAATTAAAATCACCAGAAAAAAGATTGGTTTTGGGTATAATGACCAGCAACATATTGAGCCGCTAAAAGATTTTAATGAAAGTCTATTTTCTCCGAAAGAATTGCGGCTTTTAGCGGAGATTGCCGGTAAATGGGAGAAGCTTACCGGGACGGAAATGAAAACCGCCTCTCACGGTGAAGCTCCTTGGATAGCCACTAAACCGAATGAGGTTATAGATTATAATCTGGCTTATTATAGGAACAAATACGGCGAAATGGATAAATGACTGTCTATAATATTATACCTCTTTCCCTATTTCTTTAGCAATTTTTAGATAAAAGTCTTGCCATTCTTTATCATTAACT